>JANPEU010000062.1:0-1617 GCA_031423175.1 Bacteroidota bacterium | reverse complement strand
TTATAAACCGGAAAGCCGTATCAGATTGCGCCGACAGGTGATAGCTGAAAGCAAGAAAAAATATATTTAAGAAAAATTGTTTCACTTAATTACGTATTATTTTATCATCGTTACCTGTAAAAGATTTCAATTCCATTTTTTCACCATTAAATTCTGCATAAGTAAAATATCGTATCCAGTCACCCAGGTTGATATACCGAGCCTCACCCCCAACCCCTCTCCTGTCGGAGAGGGGAATTAATAGAAAATCAATTGGAATATGGCGGTGACCAAATACTAAATAATTGTAAAAATCTTTTTTCAGTACTTCTTTACAATAAATAATCAGCCATTCTTTTTCTTCGCCCAGGAAAGTTTCTTCCGTTGTAATTCTCCGGCTTCGGCGGCTCAGGTAATTTGCCAAACCCAAACCTAATACAGGAGGAAATATACCAAACAACCATTGACAAACACGATTGCGGAATACTTTTTTCAGCCGTTTATATCCGTGATCATCGGGACCCAAACCATCACCATGCCCTATTAAAAATTTTTTTCCATTTCTTTCAAATGGTACGGGTTCAAAATAAACTGAGATATTTAATTCTTTCTGAAAATAATCTTTCATCCACATATCATGATTGCCAACAAAGAAATGCATAGTGATTCCGGCATCAGATAATTCTGCCAATTTACCGAGCAATCTTGTATATCCCCGAGGCACAACTTTTTTATACTCGTACCAGAAGTCGAATATATCGCCTACTATAAAAATCTCCGAAGCATCCATTTTTATTTCGTCCAGAAATTTTACAATTATTTTTTCCCGTACCAAACTGGAAACAGCATCGGGTGCACCGAGATGAAAGTCGGAGAGAAAGTAAATCTTTTTATTATTATTTATGCTTTCCATTTAATTGGGGTTACCCTTTTTTCACTTTCGATTTTATTAATTGCCTCAATTCATATATTTCATCTGTGTCTTTACATCCGCTTTTAGGTACCAGGAAAAAAGAACGGGTATCAAAATACAAATGAAAAAAATGTGGGCTTTCCATATAAGTACTCAGCGAAGTCCAGGGCCAGGAACGTGAACCATGCTCATGAGCCAGTGTAAAATCATCTTCATTAAAATGCATACTGAAACTGTCTTTGAATGTTGCTGTTTTTTTATAAATAATTGCCGGCATCAGAAACCAGAAACTAATCATAAGTATTATCCAGAGCAATGCACCCACAAAAAATGCAAAGGGTAAAATATATTTCATCAGGTATAAAACAAAAGATAAAATTGCAAATACATTAACCAAAATGATCATCAACCGTATTTCTCTGCGGCTTATAAAATGATAACGCAATGCCTGCAACACCTGAGCTTTGTTATAATCGAAATAAATTGTCATTCGTTAAAATTTAAATTTTCATCAGAATCCTGCGGACAGTTTGCAATTTAATACCGAATCGCCATATAAAATAGCTTAATACGATATGTGTAACTGTATGGCTCTCGGTATTATCCCAGAATAATTTTGACTAATTTATTAATTAAATTGGGATAAGACACAATCGTTTTGAATTGGGAAAATAAAAGCCCTCCGAAAAATCGGAGGGCTTTATTATTAAGAAACTAATTTTATT
>JANPEU010000061.1:0-11052 GCA_031423175.1 Bacteroidota bacterium | reverse complement strand
GGTTCAGTATGGCAACTGCTGCATTTGCTTTTATATAATTGATAGCCACTTTCTTCCTGAATTGTAAAAGTTGTTTCCCCTTTTTTTACTTTATCATATTTTGAATTGGCAGAAATAATACTTCCCGTAAACTGAGATAATGCCTTGATGATCCTGTCTTCAGTAATCCAACTGCTACCAAAGGCTGCTTTAAACATTTTTTTTATTGCATCATCTTTTTCAAGTTTTGTAATTACATTTTTAATATCCCCACCCATTTCAGTAAAAGTGGAAATAGGTTGGTGAGCTTCAACCAGCAGCGATCGGAATTCACCATCCCAATGAAATTCTTTTTGCCATGCTAAATTAAAAAGCGGTGGAGCATTGCGCAGCGTATGAGAATTATCATAGCCGTGACTGCGGTCATGTTCAAAAGTTCCGAAAGCAGCCCGTTGTTCATGACAACTTGCACAGGGAAAATTTCCATCTTTTGACAGACGGCCATCATAAAATAATTTTCGACCCAATTCAAATCCTTCTTCGGTAAGTGGGTTATCTATGAATTTATAAACTGGATCGGGAAAGCCAGTAGGAATTTCCTGCTTCAAAACAGTACCAAAAAACAAATCTGATTTTTTGCATGCTTTCAGAAGCCATGTTGTAATAACAAAAAGACTTGTAATACAGGCTAAGGTTACTATTTTTCGATACATAATTATATAAACGTAAAAATGGGAAACGAAGTTGTTGTTAAATATCGTGATGCCTGATTTTTTTTCTTGCTTCTTTCAGTTGCCCTGTTTGTTTTTTACCTTCTATTCTTTTTTCTTTTGCCATTTTAGATGGCTTGGTGGCAATCCGTTTTTTCTTTTTCAATAAAGCTCTGGAGACCAACTCATTTATTTTTTCAATCACTTCAGCTTTATTTGCTAATTGTGTCCGATGAGTTTGACTTTTTACATATAATTCTCCGGCGGCATTTATCCGGTTGCTTAATTTTTCTTTCACCAAATGTTTTTGTTGAATTGTAAGTAACAACGAAGCATCAATCATAAGATAACCGATAACGGCTGTTTCTACTTTATTTACGTTTTGACCGCCTTTGCCGCCGCTGCGGGTAGTTTGGAAAATAATTTCATTTGAAAAATCAGGTTTCAAAGTTTATCGTTTTTGGTTTTTAGTTAATTGTTATTTTAAGATATTGACTTTTCTAAAATTAAAAGACAATTCAAATTTATGAACCCTAAACGACAAACCGTAAACCATAAACATTTATCTTGCAATTATGAGGGCAGTAATACAAAGAGTGACGAAAGCAAGTGTAACAATTGAAGGAAAGATACATGCTGCTATCAGTGATGGTTTACTGGTACTATTAGGCATTGAAGATGTGGATACCGAAGAAGATATAGAGTGGCTTTCGGGCAAAATTGTAAACCTGCGGATATTTAATGATAATAATGGTGTAATGAATATTTCTTTAAAAGAAATTGATGGCGATATTCTTTTAATAAGTCAGTTTACATTACATGCTTCCAACAAAAAAGGAAACAGACCTTCTTATATAAAAGCGAGTAAACCGGAAATAGCAATTCCATTGTATGAAAAAATGATAAAGCAACTTTCACTTGATTTGGATAAAATTATTAAAACGGGAATTTTTGGGGCAGATATGAAAGTGGAATTGCTGAATGACGGACCGGTTACCATTTTATTTGATACAAAAAACAAAGAATAATTGTAGCAAGAAATAAATTTACTGAATGCCAATTTTCTTTGTAAACATTTTTCCATCCGCCATATCTACTCTCAGAAAAAATATTTTTTCATTAATTGTAATATCAAAGGAATAAGAAGTTGAATTAATTTCTTTTTGCTCTATCACCCGATGCCCGTTCGATGTCCATACCAGTACAGCATTTAGAGTTTGTTTCGATTGAATGGTTATTTTTTTTCCTGAAGTAAGGATACGGAATGGAACCGAAGATTTATTCTCTGTCCTGGTAGTAGTTTGTGCTGAAACCGGATCAAGGAATAAAAGAGAATAGAAAATAAAAATGACAGGAATAAAGCCACGCTTAAGCATAGAACATTTTTTGTTTTTAAAAAGGATTTGGGTTCTTGTTTCAGCGGGTTTGGACTAAAATCTCCTTTCAGAGAAAGGGTTTCTCTAACGGCAAGAATCATGCTATATTGCAATTCAACTGTAAAAAAAATCACAATGACTATTCAGCAAGCACAGCAGGACGTTGATCAATGGATAAGAACAACCGGTGTTCGTTATTTCAGTGAGCTTACCAATATGGCGATTTTAACTGAAGAAGTTGGTGAGTTGGCGCGGATAATGGCACGTACCTTTGGTGATCAGAGTTTTAAAAAAAAAGATTTGGAGAAAAATATGGCAGATGAAATGGCAGATGTACTTTGGGTGCTTATGTGTCTTGCTAACCAAACCGGGGTGGATTTAACAGATGCCTTGAAAAAAAATTTTGAAAAGAAAACAAAAAGAGATGCTGAGCGGCATCAGCAGAATGAAAAGCTGAAATGACAAATTAGTATTGCTTTACTACATTTGCGATTCTATTATAATTTATGGCAAACGACAGCAACAAGTTCCAGGCAATTATCTCTCATTGCAAAGAGTATGGATTTGTTTTTCCAAGTAGTGAAATTTATGACGGCCTTCAGGCAGTTTATGATTATGGCCAGATGGGCAGTGAATTGAAAAAAAACATTAAAGACTATTGGTGGGACAGCATGACCCGCATGCAAGATAATATTGTAGGTATTGATGCTGCCATCTTTATGCATCCTACTACCTGGAAAGCATCGGGGCACGTTGATAATTTCAACGACCCGATGATAGATAATAAAGAAAGTAAAAAAAGATATCGGGTTGATCATTTGATTGAAGCGTATGTTGAGGGTATAAAAAATGAAGCTTTACTGGAAAATAATAATTTAACTCAGGAAGCAATTGATAAGGCAGATTCTATTCTTTCTGAAATGGATAAGCTTCTTGCCAAAGATGATTTTGCCGGATTGAAAAAACTGATTGAGGATAATAAAATGAAATGTGCTGTAAGCGGCACATGCAATTGGACAGATATCCGCCAATTTAATTTAATGTTCTCAACTGAATTCGGATCGAGTGATGTTTCTGAGATCCCCCCTTCGGGGGGTGGGGGGGCTAATAAAATTTACCTGCGACCAGAAACCGCACAGGGCATTTTTGTAAATTTTTTAAATGTGCAAAAAACCGGGAGAATGAAAATTCCGTTTGGTATTGCACAAATCGGTAAAGCATTCCGGAATGAAATCGTTGCAAGGCAATTTATTTTTCGTATGCGGGAGTTTGAGCAAATGGAAATGCAGTTCTTCATCCGCCCCGGTACACAAAAAGAATGGTATGAGAAATGGAAAGAAATAAGATTGGATTGGCATAAGAGTTTGGGCATGCCAGTAGAAAAATATCGTTTTCATGATCATGTGAAACTTGCACATTATGCCGATGCTGCCTGTGATATTGAATTTGAATTCCCGATTGGTTTTAAAGAACTGGAAGGTATTCACTCAAGAACAGATTTTGATTTGAAGCAACACCAGGAATACAGCAAAAAGAAACAACAGTATTTTGATAATGATATTGACCCAACTACCGGTAAACCTTTTGGTAATTATATTCCTTATGTGATAGAAACATCTATTGGACTGGACAGAATGTTTTTGGCTGTGATGAGCCAGGCTTATGAAGAACAGGATTTAAGCACCGCAGAAAAACAAGATAGCCGTGTGGTATTAAAATTTCCAAACAATCTTTCACCGATAAAGCTGGCTATACTTCCATTAACAAAGAAAGATGGTTTACCTGAAATAGCAGAAAGCATCATGAATGAATGTAAAAAATATTTCAGATGTTTTTATGAAGAAAAAGATTCCATTGGCAAAAGGTATCGCCGCATGGATGCATTAGGAACGCCGTTTTGTGTAACGGTTGACCATCAGACTAAAGAAGATAACACTGTTACCATCCGTCATAGAGATTCGATGGAACAGGAGAGAATACCGATTGATAAATTGAAAGATATTGTGTTGAAAGCAGTTTCATAAAAAAATAAACTTTGTTTACTAAAGCTCCGGAACTGTTTTCGGAGCTTTTATTATTTTAAAGACATTTCCAACTCTACATACTGCCGGGTTTTATGACCGGAATCATTTTCCTTCTTGAATTATGTCAACCTGTTGAAGTACTTCAGATTCTACTTTGCTTAAGTTATTTCAACTTTTTCAGGGTAAGTTTTGCTTATCCCTCACAAAACGATTACCATGTCTGCACCTGACATTACAAAACCAGTTGACCTGTCTACCCATTCGGAAGGCACTGGGCCCAAACGTTTCCGCCGCCCCGTCTATGTTGATTTTATGCCACCCTGTAACAGTGCTTGTCCCGCTGGTGAAAATATTCAGGCATGGATGGCATATGCACAGGCTGGAAATTATTTTGAAGCATTTCAAAAATTGGTTGAAGACAATCCATTTCCGGCACTCATGGGTCGGGTTTGCGTTAAGCCTTGTGAAACCGGATGCAACAGAACTCATATTGATACAACTGTAAATATTCATGCTGTTGAAAGATATATCGGAGACGAAGCAATAAAACAAAAATGGCCAATTCAATTTGTAGCCTTTACAACTCGGAAAAGAGTTTTAGTAATTGGTTCAGGGCCTTCAGGTTTATCAGCAGCTTATCATTTATCCCGAATGGGTCATGAGGTTGAAATCTATGAAGCCGGTGGTCATCCGGGTGGTTTGTTATGGACGGGTGTTCCGGATTATCGTTTGCCAAAAGAAATATTGGACTTTGAAATTGATCGTATTCTGAGAACAGGAATAAAAATCCGTTTGAATTATAAAGTAAAGGATGTGCTTAGTGAAAAAGAAGCAGGAAATTTTGATGCAGTCTTTCTGGCAATTGGTGCACAGCTTATTCATAAGGTAGAATTTCAGCATGACGATTCTGTTTATATCACAGATGCTTTTTCTTTTTTTAATGAAGTAAAATCAAACTCATCTCCATATGTGAGAAAAAAAGTAGTGGTATATGGTGGAGGTAAACTGGCTTTATACCTTGCCCGGATTATAAAAAGATTTGGTTCAGAAGTCACCGTTTATTTTCCTGGCGATAATAAATTAATGCCAGCCTATGATTATGAAACAGAAGATGCACTGGCCGAAGGTGTGGATGTACAATTGTTAAGAAGTATCAGCGGCATTAAAAAATATGTGATTACGCTGGAGAAAATGAAAGTGGAAAAAGGAAAAGCGGTTGGCACCAACGAATTTGAAAAGATTGATGCTGATGTTTTGATTATTGCTAACAAACAGGAAACTGATTCAGGATTTCTCCGTTCTATTCCAATGATAAAAATAAATGATGATGGAACGGTGGTGGTTGATGCGCAACGTATGACCGGAAGTGAAAGCATTTTTGCAGGCGGTGATATGTTGCCGGGTGAAAACAGGAGTTCAACCATTGCTATTGGGCAAGGTAAAAAAGCAGCCCGTTATATTGATAGTTATTTAAAGCGAAAAGCATTTTTAAAACCTGATAAGCATCCAACGGCCAGTTACCGGAAATTACACATGTGGTATCAAACAGATGCACCACAAAAAGAGCAGGATAAACTTTCGCCTGTTGATGCTGTTAAAAATTTTGATGAAGTGATTGGTGGTTTATCAGAACCGGAAGCAAGATTTGAAGCACAACGATGTTTAAGCTGTGGTAACTGCTTTGAATGTGATGGTTGTTTTGGTGCATGTCCTGAAGATGCAATTATCAAATTAGGAAAAGGTAATCGATACAAGTTCAATTATAATGCCTGCACAGGTTGTGCAGTTTGTTATGAGCAATGTCCCTGTCATGCAATTGAAATGATTCCAGAACCTGTTAATCTAACTACAGATGTCAAGTAATAAAAAAATAATCGCAACGATTGATGGTAATGAAGCAGCTGCTTATGTGGCCTATCGTGTCAACGAAGTTTGCGCCATCTATCCCATCACACCTTCATCTACGATGGCAGAGCTTGCCGATGAATGGGCTTCGAAAGGAATAAAAAATATATGGGGAAATATTCCCGATGTAATTGAAATGCAAAGTGAAGGTGGCGCAGCCGGTACTGTACATGGTGCCTTACAAACCGGATCATTGACAACAACGTTTACGGCATCACAAGGCTTGATGCTGATGTTGCCCAACATGTATAAAATTGCCGGCGAATTAACTGCATGTGTATTTCATGTAGCTGCCCGTTCATTAGCGGCACAAGGGCTTTCTATTTTTGGTGACCACCAGGATGTGATGGCAGCAAGAACCACAGGCTTTGCCATGTTAAGTTCAATCAGTGTGCAGGAAGCACATGATTTTGCATTGATAGCACAGGTAGCATCTTTAAAATCAAGAATTCCTTTTATTCATTTCTTTGATGGCTTCCGCACATCACATGAAGTAAATAAACTGGAGATGCTGAGTGATGAACAGATAAAATCAATGATACCTGATGAGTTGGTAATTGCTCACCGCAGCAGGGGATTGAATCCTGAACATCCATTCATAAGAGGAACAGCACAAAATCCGGATGTGTATTTCCAGGGAAGAGAAACAGTAAATACCTTTTATAATAATATGCCGGGCATTGTAGAACAGGTGATGAATGATTTTGAAAAAATGACCGGAAGAAAATATGAACTCTTTCAATACAGCGGTGCAAAAGATGCGGAGCAAGTAGTAATCATTATGGGTTCAGGTGGAGAAACTGTTTCAGAAACCGTGGAAGCATTAAATAAGGCTGGTGGAAAAACAGGTGTGATTCAAGTCAGGCTTTATAGACCTTTCTCATTAGAACATTTTATAAAAGCATTACCTGCCTCTGTAAAATCAATTGCTGTTTTAGACAGAACAAAAGAATCCGGTGCATCCGGTGAGCCGATGTACCAGGATGTACTTTCAACCTTGGTGGAAGCATTCCAACAGGGAAAAATTAAAGCATTACCAAATATAGTTGGTGGTCGTTATGGTCTTTCTTCCAAAGAATTTACACCGGCTATGGTAAAAGCGGTGTTTGATGAATTGAAAAAACAACATCCTAAAAATGGATTTACCGTGGGCATCAATGATGATGTAACATTCACCAGTCTTGCGTATGACCCTTCATTTACTTTAGATGAATCCGAATGGAGACAGGGATTATTTTTCGGATTGGGAGCCGATGGTACAGTGGGTGCAAATAAAAACACCATTAAAATTATTGGTGAGAATACAGATTTGTTTGCACAGGGATATTTTGTGTATGATTCAAAAAAATCCGGAGCAAGAACAGTTTCGCATTTACGGTTTGGTCCCAAACCAATCCGTGCACCTTATCTTATTTCAAAAGCAGATTTTATTGCCTGTCATCAATTCAATTTTATAGAAAAAGTGGAGATGCTTGAGTTTGCAAAAGAAGGAGCTACCTTTTTAATAAACAGTCCCTATAGTAAAGATGAAGTATGGAGTAAGTTAACCGGGCAGGTACAGAAATTGATTATCGATAAGAAATTAAAAATGTATGTGATTGATGCAACATCCGTAGCAAGAGATACCGGCATGACCGGACGCATCAACACCATTATGCAAACCTGCTATTTCGCTTTGTCAGGAGTATTGCCCAGAGAAGATGCCATCAAACAAATTAAAAAAGCAATTGAAAAAACCTATTTTAAAAAAGGACAAAAAGTAATTGACCAGAATTTCGTGGCGGTTGATGCAACGCTGGCAAATTTGTACGAAGTAGATTATCCTAAAAAAGTATCTGCTGCACAACATGATTTATTAACTGTTTCCAACAAGGCTCCGGATTTTGTAAAAGATGTAACTGCTATTATGATGGCTGGTCATGGCGATGAGCTATCCGTAAGTAAAATGCCGGTTGATGGAACATATCCAAGCGGTACCACACAATGGGAAAAAAGAAATATTTCTGACCTGGTACCCATTTGGGAACCGGGTACATGCATTCAATGCGGAAACTGTGCTTATGTATGTCCGCATAGTGTGATACGGGCAAAATTTTATCATAAAGACCATTTGAAAAATGCACCGGAAGATTTTGCTTTTGCTCCCATCAATGCAAGAGGTTTTCCTGAAACACAATATTCATTGCAGGTTTATTTAGAAGATTGCACCGGTTGTAATTTATGTGTGGAGGTTTGCCCTGCAACTGACCCGGCCGACCGTTCCCGCAAGGCTATCAATATGGCTGATAAAGAGCCAATTTTGGAAAAAGAAAAAAAGAATATTGAATTTTTTGAAAACATTCCATGGAATGACCGTTCTAAAATTGATTTCTCGACGGTGCATGGTGCACAATTTCTTGAACCGCTGTTTGAATTTTCCGGAGCCTGTGCCGGTTGCGGCGAAACGCCGTATATAAAATTATTATCACAATTATTCGGTGATAGATTATTAGTTGCGAATGCAACAGGCTGTTCTTCTATTTACGGAGGTAATCTTCCTACCACACCATGGACAATGAATAAAGAAGGAAGAGGCCCTGCATGGTCTAATTCTTTGTTTGAAGATAATGCAGAGTTTGGTTTGGGTATGCGGATTACGGCGGATAAACAATTGGGTGTTGCCAGACAATATTTATCAGAATTAAAAGATGAATTAGGAGAAAAATTGGTTGACGAAATTTTAAATGCTAAACAAATCCAGGAATCTGAACTGGCCATTCAGCAGTTACGGGTACAACAATTAAAAGAGAAATTGAGAACGATGAACAGTTCTTCTGCAGCGCATCTTTTATCTGTGGCTGACCAATTAGTTCGTCGCAGTGTATGGCTGGTGGGTGGTGATGGCTGGGCTTATGATATTGGTTATGGCGGATTGGACCATGCCTTAGCCAGCGGAAGAAATATAAATGTTCTGGTGCTGGATACAGAAGTGTATTCAAACACCGGTGGACAATCATCCAAAGCAACGCCAACTGCTGCTACGGCAAAATTTGCTGCGGGTGGTAAAGCAGGTGGTAAAAAAGATTTAGCGATGCAGGCCATGTCATATGGAAATGTATATGTGGCAAGAGTTGCTTTTGGTGCTAACCCCCAACAAACATTGTTGGCCATGAGAGAAGCAGAGGCATACGATGGACCATCAATAATTTTAGCATACAGTCATTGCATTGCTCACGGATATGATTTGAAAGATGGATTGACTCAGCAAAATAGTGCCGTTGCAAGCGGTCACTGGCCATTGCTCCGGTATAATCCGGTGCTGAGAAAGAAAAATCAAAATCCTTTTGTATTGGATTCTCCAAGGCCGACAATGTCATTAAAAGATTATGCCTACAATGAATTACGGTATAAAGTACTTACCATGACAAATCCAAAAGTAGCAGAAGAATTGATGATACATGCACAGGACTTGGTTAATCTTAAATGGAAAACCTATGAAGAACTGGCTATTAAGAAAGCCAGTGATTTTGTTCCGATTGCTTGATATAAAATTTTCAATTATGAAAATGCAAACAACTTATATGGGGATGGAATTAAATTCACCCATTATCGTTTCGGCTTGTACACTGTCTGAACAAACCGACAATATTGTGAAAATGGAAGATAATGGAGCAGGGGCAGTAGTACTTTTTTCTTTGTTTGAAGAGCAGATTAAAAAGGAAGAACTTAAGTTTAAAAAAGTTATTGCCGGTACAACATATGCTTTTCCTGAAGCGCTGGATTATTTCCCCGATGTGGATGATTATAATATTGGTACTGATGAATACCTGGAGAATATCCGCATTGCAAAAGAAAAAGTGGATATACCTATCATTGGCAGTTTGAATGGCATTACTACAAAAGGCTGGATTGATTATTCAAAGCTTATGGAGCAGGCAGGTGCCGATGCTATTGAAGTCAATATATTTTTTATACCCGGTGATATCGCCATGTCTTCATCGGAAGTTGAACACCGCTACCTGAATATTATAGAATCGATTAAACAAACTGTAAAAATACCTGTGGCCGTAAAACTGAATCCTTATTTCAGTGCCATGGGAAATATGTCGTTGCGGATGAAAAATGCAGGTGCTGATGCATTGGTGCTGTTCAATCGTTTCTATCAACCCGATTTTGATATCAATGAATTAATTATTAAAACGGATTTGCATTACAGTGAATCCAGTGAAATACGATTGCCATTACTCTGGATTGCATTATTATATGGAAAAGTAAATCTGTCATTGGCTGCTACCACTGGTGTGCAAAGTGCTACAGAAGTAGTTAAATATATCCTTGCCGGTGCTGATGTGGTAATGACGGCTTCTTCTTTATATAAAAACGGTATTCCTTATTTAAAAACAATGAACAGGGATTTGCAGGACTGGATGCACATGATGGGCTTCGACAGTATCCAGGCTTTTAAAGGAACAATGAGCCAGCAAAATATTTCAGACCCTACCGCCTACGAAAGGGCGAACTATATTAAAATACTGGAAGGAGTAAAATAAAATGAAAGAGAGCATTATTCAGTTTATCAAAAAACAAACATGTGCAAGTATATGTTGCGTTGATGAAAAGAGAAACCCTTATTGTTTCAGTTGTTTCTATGCATTCAACAGCGATGAAGGACTGTTGTATTTCAAATCGTCATCCGGTACACGTCATTCAGAAATAATTGCTGAAAATCCAGGTATTGCAGGAACGATTTTGCCTGATAGGCTGAATAAACTAATGATTAAAGGAATTCAATTTGAAGGAATCGTTTTGCCAGGTTTAGATCCAATGTCAAAAAATGCCTCAACATTTTTTTATAAACAACATCCAATGGCACTCGCTATGCCGGGTGAAATATGGATAATTCAAATAAACAGTGTCAAGTTCACAGATAACAGTTTAGGTTTTGGTAAAAAAATTAGTTGGGTGAGGAAAGAAGAAATCATTGATGCTTCATAAGTTTTTTTGACTATTTTATGAAAATAAACTTCAATTTTTGCCTGGTTAAAAATATTTAAATTTCAAAACAGGTTTGGTATCAGT
>JANPEU010000060.1:0-3191 GCA_031423175.1 Bacteroidota bacterium | reverse complement strand
ACATCACCACTGGCAAATACAGCTTCTACATTCGTTCGGGTACTACCTGGAATGGTTTTGATATAGCCAGCTTCGTCCATCTCAATAAATTCTTTAAAGATTTCTGAATTTGGCTGATGGCCTATTGCAACAAAAAATCCGCTGATTGGAATTTCAGTTTTTTCACCGGTCTGTACATTTTTTATTCGTACTGCAGTCACATGTTTATCTCCTAATATTTCATCTGTTTCTGCATGCCAGTAAATTTTAATGTTTGTAGTTTTCAATACTCTATCTGCCATAACCTTTGATGCCCTCATTTCACCTTTTCGTATAAACATGTGGACTGTAGTGCAAAGTTTTGATAAATACAATGCTTCCTCCGCTGCTGTATCACCTGCTCCAACAATTGCCACTTCTTTTCCCCGAAAGAAAAAACCATCACATACTGCACATGCACTTACGCCATATCCATTCAGCCTTTGTTCGCTTTCTATCCCCAGCCATTTGGCAGATGCGCCGGTAGAAATAATTACTGAATGTGCCGCAATTATTTTTTCATCATCAATCCAAACCTTATGAGGTAAAGATGAAAAATCAACTTTGGTTGCAATACCAAACCGAATATCAGCTCCCATTCTTGCAGCTTGTTTTTCAAAATCCACCATCATCTCCGGCCCCTGAATTCCATTTGCATAACCGGGATAGTTTTCTACTTCGGTTGTAATAGTTAATTGACCACCTGGTTGAATACCCTGATATAATACAGGTTTTAAATTTGCTCTTGATGCATAGATAGCGGCTGTATATCCTGCCGGACCAGATCCAATAATCAAACAATTCACCGTTTCACTTGCTGTTGTCTCCATATTCAACCGTTTATTTTATTGGCAAATTTACTATTTAATGACTTAAGTCATTGTTCAATACACGACCGTTTGAAAACTGGGGAAAAATATTAATCTCTGATGATAATTGTTTTGAACTGCGAGGCATAACCACCAAAATAACCAAGAGCACCATTATTGATATTGCCTAATACTTTTGTTGGTGAAGAAAATGGATTTCCAATTGTAGCGTAAGTATATTCCATCGTACGCCAAAAATCGTAAGTGGTTTTATCTATGTTACACAACTTCAATGTAACCGTGTCCATTTTATTAAAATAAGAGAACCCATCATTTCGGGGAAGGTTGCGGTCAACACCTCTTTCTACTTCGACAGAATAAGTGCTGCCATCAATTACCTGATCATCAAAAACAGAATTTAGTCCGGGATAAAATTGTTCGCTGTTACTTTTGGTGAAGTAACGGGCATAATCACCAAATCCGGGCGGGTCAGTTGCTTTTACCATCAATGCTCTTTTATTTGGATCAAAAAACCCGGGTATAGTTCTTGCCCAAAGCGAATCAATTCTTTTTGTAATATTTGGGATAGTAGTGGTGGCTAAGTATATTTTATTGCTTACACTAATACTCAAAGAATATCGTTTATTCAATTCTCCTTTGAAAGCGGTAGCAAGATTAGATGAATCAACAGAATAATAATGTAAAGTATAACCGGCAGATAATGGAATGCTATATTCTTTCAGCAGATGTGTTTTTGTTCCATTTGTAATAGACACAGTCGCATTATGAACAAAACTGCTTTGAATTTGGTTTAAATCCAAGGTTGAAAAATAATTAAGACTGTTGCTAAGTAATACAATTGGATAGGTATCATTTTCTATTGTTGCCTCTACAACTAATTTTGGTTCTGGGTTTTTTATATCAAATTCTACTGTTTTCTCGCAGGAGATTAATGAAAAAATTAATAAGCAGGATAAAATAAATTTTAGAATTTTCACCTCTCAAAGTTAATAAACAATCGCTTTCAATTTTACTTCAATATAAAACAAAACAGTCCTGACTGTAACGTCAGGACTGTTTCTTTAAAAACCCACCAATTTGGATTTTAGTTACTATCCACCGGGGTGAACAATAATATTTTTACCCTAAATAAGCTTTTAATGCGCTGCTGTATCTGGCTTTTTGTAACCGTTTAATTGCTCTTTCTTTAATCTGGCGAATACGTTCTTTTGTAAGATCATATTTGTGGCCAATCTGTTCGATTGTTACACCGTTCTCTCCATCCAAACCAAAATATGCGTTTACAATTTCAGCTTCTCGGGGAGAAAGAGATTTTAATACACGGCGTATTTCATTTCTCAACGAATCTTTCATAACATCTTCGTCAGTATCATCACTTCCTTCCAGTAAGTCACCCATTGCTACATCTTCTGCTTCATGTACCGGAGCATCTAATGAAGTATGGCGTGTATTACTTTGGAAAATGTTGTTGATTTCTGTTTCACTCATTTCCAGAATTTCTGCCAACTCTTCTGTAGAAGGTTCCCTTTCATGCTCCTGCTCAAAAGCCATATAGGCTTTGTTTGCTTTGTTGTAAGTACCAATTTTGTTTTGGGGTAAACGAACCAAACGACCCTGCTCGGCTAATGCCTGCAGAATTGATTGACGAATCCACCAAACAGCGTAAGAAATAAATTTGAAGCCTTTTGTTTCATCAAAGCGTTGTGCAGCTTTAATCAAACCAAGATTGCCCTCGTTAATTAAATCACTAAGTGACAAGCCCTGATGCTGATATTGTTTTGCAACAGATACCACAAAACGAAGGTTTGCCTGAACTAATTTGTCTAATGCCCGCTGGTCGCCCATCTTGATTCTTTGAGCCAGTGTTGTTTCCTCTTCGGGAGTGATCATTGGAATTTTAGAAATTTCCTGTAGATACTTTTCAACGGCTTGAGAATCACGATTGGTGATCTGGGTAGCAATTTTAAGCTGCCTCATAATTTAAATCCTCTCTTTTTTTTAAATAACGAAATTTTGCTTAGGCTGGTTCAAAGGATGTTGCAAAATGTAAGTTAAGAGTACCGTCCAGGGTACAGCAGCAAAAATACATTCCACTTGTCGTTTCTCATAGCGTTTGGGGATAAAATTTAAAAGCTCGACAATTCGGAAACGTTTGCAGAAATTATAAACTCCTACAATCCTTGCTGGTAAAGGTTTTTATTTTGTTCCTTATTTAAAAAAATTTTCAGGTAAAATGTTAAAAACCCGGCAAACTAAGCAAATTTCTATCGCTCGGCAGCAGTTTTTCTATTAGATAGTATAAACCAAATACCTGCACCTGCAACTATCATCAGCACCGAAATG
>JANPEU010000059.1:0-3168 GCA_031423175.1 Bacteroidota bacterium | reverse complement strand
TAAAAAAATTAGTTGGGTGAGGAAAGAAGAAATCATTGATGCTTCATAAGTTTTTTTGACTATTTTATGAAAATAAACTTCAATTTTTGCCTGGTTAAAAATATTTAAATTTCAAAACAGGTTTGGTATCAGTTACCGCTTTGGCTCCAAGCTGAATAATTTTGTAAACCCACGGTTTGAAGGAGGATAAATAATTGTAACAATAAAAAAAGGTTGATTATTTTATAGTCTTTGTCAGTAAGTTATCAGACTCCAAATTGTTTCAAATGATGGTCAATATGTTTCCAGGTGGCCATGCTCCATTGTTCTTTGGTTAATTTTCCAAAGACCGGATGCTTTTCATTAATCATATTGCTTTCTGTAAACCGGTTAATCTTATCCAGCAACTGATTTTTTTCTTTTTCAAAATTTTTGTCCTGCCCGGTCATTACAAATGTTTTATCAGTAGGTAAACCCGGCTTCCATGGTTTTTCATCATAAAGATTTTTTTTAAACAATGGTAAAATCAATTTCATCAGCCAGTTGCCTTTTACTGTATGTGTACCTAAGGCTACACCCATGGGTACCTGTACATGTGCCAGCATCTGTGCCACATTCATTTTGCCCCAGGTTGCTGTTGATTGAGCAGTAAGTTTATTAATGCGGTCAATGATCTCCTGTTTTACTGAAGGATCAAATAGATTTTTAATTTCCATAAATTATTTATTCCTGTTTTGTGTTTCAAATCTTTCTTTCTGCAATGATATGAGATATTGATGAACGGCATCAACATCTCCGGGTTTTAGTACATCAGAAAAATTCGCCATCCCATAAAAACTCAGTTTACCTTTCAGCAAAATATCATTAAAGGATTCATGTGTTGGTTTTGACATCATAGAAAGATTGGGATAGTCACTGTAGTGTTTATCACCAGTAGAAAAATGACAGGCAAAGCATAATGATTGGTAAATAATTTTCCCCTTATCGACCTGTTGTTTATCTATAATTATAGCCGGGGGCTCTGCTACAATCGAATCACGGATTCGTTGTGGAGGTAATGGAGTCTCAGATCCTTTTAATTTAAAGGAAAGAATGCGTCCTTCATTTTGATATTTACTTATCGCATCTGGGGCATCTGGAAATGGTAAAATAGCTCCACCCATTCCTGCCATCACAGCTACATATTGTTCTCCATCTATTTCATAAGTGATCGGAGCGGCAACGATCCCTGTACCTGTATAAATTTCTTTCAACTTCTCACCATTATCTGCCCGGTACACGGAAAAATAACCTGTTGTTGCTCCCTGGAAAACAAGATTGCCATTGGTAGAAAGGACACCACCAGCCTGCGTTCCCTTTATAGGAACTCTCCAAACTTCTTTTTGAGAAACAGGATCCCATGCTTTCAATACTTCGAATTGCGGAGTTGGCCATTTATCAGCAAGTGGTTTGTATATTGCAGGAACTGGCGCCGGAAATTGTAATGCATACATGTTATCATAACCTTCCCGGTAAACATAATCAGGTACAGATTCATAAATAAATGGCAGATCAATTGTTGGAATATAAACTAAACCCGTTTGGGGATTAAAACTCATCGGTGGCCAACTATGCCCACCAGCTGGTCCGGGAAAAATATATTTTGCCGAATCTTTGTACCAACCGTTGTTATTTGTAACAGGCATGCCGGTTTTCATATCAATTCTATCGGCCCAATTAACCGGAACAAATTTTTCTGCAGATATTAATTTCCCATTTGTTCGATCAATCACATAAAAGAATCCATTCTTTGGTGCCTGCATTAATACTTTTTTCTTTTCACCATTTATTTTCAGATCAGCAAGGATCATATTCATCGTGCAGGTGAAATCCCAATTCTCTCCCGGAGTAGTTTGATAATGCCAGGCAAGTTTTCCGTTATCCGGGTTGATCGCTAAAATGGAGACAAGAAAAAGATTATCACCGCCTTTCGGACTCCTATACCAACTTGGATAAGGAGTCGCATTGCCTGTACCTATATAAAGTAAATTGAGATTTGGATCATAAGCTTGTTCGCCCCAAACCGTACCACCGCCACCGGCCTTCCAATCAGAATTAAGATCCCAGGTTTTGGATGCCATTTCCATTTCAGGATGTTCAAACCCTTTTTTGGGGTCACCAGGAACAGTAAAAAATCTCCAGGCAAATTTTCCGGTCTCAATATCATAAGCAGTGATATAGCCTCTTACGCCAAACTCAGCGCCTGAATTCCCGATTATCACTTTGTCTTTTGCAATTTGAGGCGGTCCAGTTATTGTATAAAAAGCTTTCCGGTCAATGAAAGTATCACTTTTCCAAATCACCTTTCCGCTTGTAGCATCAAGGCAAACTAAAAAACCATCCAATGTTCCCACATACACTTTCCCTTTCCAAACCTGCACACCACGATTCACCACATCACAACAAGCTCTTCTTGCATAATTCCCATCAACCTGTGGGTCGTATCTCCAGACTTCTTTTCCTGTTTTTGCATCGAGAGCATATACCTGGCTCCATGCACCGGATGTGTACATTATGCCATCAACAACTATCGGTGTTGCTTCCAATCCACGATAAACTCTGCCACGATTCGAGTTGGTTTCATATTGCCATGCAAATCCAAGTTCTTTTATGTTATCGGCATTGATATTATCTAAAGCTGAGTGATGTTGCTGCATAAAATTTCTTCCAAGACTCATCCAATTGCCTGGTTCTTTATCTGCATTTGATAAACGTTCCTGATCGATCCAGCCCGGTCGATTTTCTTTTTGTTTGCAGGAGAAAAAAAATGCAGCAATAAAAATGGAGACACAGGTAAATGTTTTCATTGCATTCAGTTGGTTTATAAAAATGAAAAATATTTTCAGCAGATCTTACTTGCTTTCATAGTAAGGAATTTCATCATGGCTTACTGTTTCTTTCTGATACCAGTAATTCTGAGTAACAATATGTCCGTCTTTTGTCTTTAATAATTTTCCAAAAATAGCATTGGTTGGATTGAATGAAACATTGGTTACACCAACAGTGAAAGTCTTTGGTGCCAGTGGTGCTTCAACAATAACAGGTACTGCTTCACCTTCCACAGGTTTTGGTACCGGTGCAACTTTTGGAGATGGCGATGGAACAACTACAACTTTAAAATTATTATACTCCAGAAGTTCTTTCAGAAAG
>JANPEU010000058.1:0-1787 GCA_031423175.1 Bacteroidota bacterium | reverse complement strand
ATTTGGCGCCACCGGCGCACAGGGTGGTGGTTTGGTTCGTGCTATTTGTAGCGATTCGAATTCTGAATTTACTGCACGGGCAGTAACAAGAGATATCAATTCTGATAAAGCAAAAGAACTGGCTAAGCTTGGTGCTGAAGTTGTTTATGGCGATCTTGGCAATGTCGAATCAGTTCATAAAGCACTGGAAGGTGCTTATGGTGCTTTCTTCGTTACTTTCTTCTGGGCACATTTTTCACCTGAGCAGGAAAAAGCAGAGGTAGCTGTTTTTGCAAAAGCAGCTAAAGACGCAGGAATAAAACATGCTATCTGGTCCACACTGGAAGATACCCGTGAACTAGTGCCGTTGCATGATGACCGTATGCCCACGCTTAAAGAAATTTATAAAGTGCCGCATTTTGATGCAAAGGGAGAATCTAATAAACTCTTCACAGAAGCAGGAGTGCCTACCACTTTTTTCCATGCTTCTTTTTACTGGGACAATTTTATTTATTTCGGTGCGGGGCCAAAGAGAGGAGCAGATGGGAAGCTGGCACTTACATTACCCATCGGTGATGCAAAGATGGCGGGTATCGGTAGCGAGGATATCGGAAAATGTGCTTATGGAGTTTTCAAAAATCCGCAAGCACATACCGGCGAATATGTTGGTGTTGCAGGCGAACACCTGACTGGCCAGCAAATGGCAGATGCGCTGGGCAAAGCATTGGACGAACCTGTTATTTATAATAAAGTCTCTGCTGATGTGTATCGCAGTTTTGGTTTTCCGGGAGCAGATGAACTCGGCAATATGTTCCAGATATATGATGAGTTTGAAGAAAAAATGAATAATCTGCGTGATGTAAAAGCTTCGAAACAATTAAATCCTGAATTGATGAATTTCGAACAATGGTTGTCACGCTACGCAAAAAAAATACCACTTGATTAATTAAGTATTACCGGGTCTTGCAAAAGACCCCGGTTTTTTCCCCTATGGTGCTTTATTTTCTTCCGACACAAGCAGAGCTTCTTTTAAAGAAATTGCTGGCAATGTATGGCTCTGCATTCGCATTAAAAGCATAGTCTATTTTAATTTACAGGAAAGGAAGTTGATTAAAATCCTTTTATGCTGTCTTAATTTTTTTTATATTCGAACATCAAAAATGTTTGCTATGTTAAAAATTAATGAATTAAAATCAGGTGATGTAATTATGGTAAACGATGATGGCGTTATCCGTCAGGGTTCTGTTGTAAGCATCAGTCACGAAGAAAATCAGGCTTTAGTAAATAATGGAGTTCAGGAATTTTGGTATAAACCAGAAGAAATGAATTCCCTTTCATTGGATGAAAATCAACTTCTGAAATTGGGTTTTACAAAAGAAGAATCAGATGGTGGAGTAAAGTACAAAAAAGATTCTTTTCGTTTGGTTACACCCCGTAAAGGCGATTTCTCCAATATTGAAATGTGGTACCGGGAAGATCGCCGCCACTTTGGTGTGCCAATTGGTGTTCATCAATTGCAAAATCTGCATCTGAATATGACCAAAATTCATCTTGAGATGCCCTGACCGCCAAAGTTTTGGCCTTATGGGTATAAGATGTGAAGATATTTTCTAACCTCCTGAAAAATAGTCAGGAGGTTTTTCATTTTTTCAATCTCATCCCTATATCTTTGCGCTCCCAAAAACAATATGTCCAAACAGGCTTTAATTAAACAGGATGGAGTTATAACAGAAGCACTTTCAAACGCTATGTTTAAAGTGAAGCTGGAAAACGGACATGAAATATTGGCAACCATCTCGGGAAAAATG
>JANPEU010000057.1:0-1599 GCA_031423175.1 Bacteroidota bacterium | reverse complement strand
ATTCCAGTTAAAACCTACTCTTGGTGAAAGCGTTGCAGTCCCCAGCCATTTATTGGTGAACTGGTTAAAAGAGGTATTACTGTATGTTGGATTAGTGGTATTATTTTTTGCAGTGGCAAAATCTTTATCAACAGGAATTTGCTTATCAAGGAAGGAATAATCAACTCTTAAACCCGTCGTGAGTTTAAACTTACGGTTTACTGCAATTTCATCCTGTGCATACACACTCATCAAATTCACATTGTAAGGATTAGGCGAATTATTATATAAATCGTCTCTGGTGTTTGGATATTTTGCATCAGTAGAATAAGCACCACGGATACGGCTTGGTTTATCTGCTAAAAAATTAGCCAGGTTGGAATATTCCCAACGTCCATTCCATGAGTTTACAAAGCCATAATTAAGGTTGTAAAATTCATTGTGTGTACCCATAGTAAATTTGTGAATACCTTTTGTGTAGGTAAGATTGTCACTCAATTCTATTGTTTGTTGCTTCATGTTATAAATAGAAGCTTCACGCCATGTGCCCACCCATGCAGCACCACCGCCAATATCCATAAAAGGAGAAAGCATGCCAGGGAAATCCCTGTACTCATGCACATTGATGTAGCTTGCATTAAACTGATTACTGATGTTGCCGGAGATTTTTGTTTTTAACTCAGCAGTAAGATTTATGTTTTTTGTATGCTGTGTAAAATCTGTAGAACCAAACTGGAAATTGGTAGAAGTGCGTTCTAAGTTATTTCCCCAGCCATTTGTATAAATGCCTCTGAGTGTTAAGGAATTTTTTTGATTAAGATTAAAATCCAGTCGTGCAAATATCTTATCGCTGTTGGTAACTATCTTATATGCTCCCTGGTAAGCGCCTGCATCATAATTATATTTTGTTTTCAAATTGTTGTAAATGCTTGCAGCATCTGCAAGGCTTATGGCTGCACCGGGATCGCCTGCATTATAAAACGTAGGTTCCTGTCTTCTTGTTTGTTCAAAGTTTACAATAAAAAATGCTTTGCTTTTTACAATAGGCCCACTGAAGGTAGCACCATACTGATAGTCGTGAAAATCGGAACCAATTTTTGCTTTTAAGCCATCCACACTTTTGCCTGTAAGTAATTGGTTTCTGCCATAACCATAAACAGAACCATGAAAATTATTAGTGCCGCTTTTGGTTACCGCATTTACGGAACCGCCGGTAAAATTACCCAGTTTTACATCATACGGAGACAATTGCACCTGCACTTCCTGTATTACATCAATACTGTAAGGATTGGTTCTTGTACCAGCACCTGCAGCACCCGATTGACCACCACCACTAACACCGCCAAATGAATTGCTGAAACCGATAGCATCATTATTGATTGCACCATCTACCGTTAAATTATTGTATCGGAAATTTGTTCCTGCAAATGAATTATTATTAGATTGAGGTGTAAGCCTTGTGAAGTCTGATAAACTTCTGCCTAAAGTTGGTAATGTATTTAATTGTGCTTTACCTACTGATAATCCACCGATTTGTTTTTTTGAAGCCGTTGTTACCGTCACTTCACTGAGGCTCTTACTATCAGTAATGAGTACCACATCCATTTCCGGATTATTTCC
>JANPEU010000056.1:0-1806 GCA_031423175.1 Bacteroidota bacterium | reverse complement strand
GCAGGCCGGTAACTGCCACCCGTCATATCATCTTCCCGTGTCCATATTACTTTTACAGGTTTTTTAATGATGCTGGATAATTCGGCAGCTTCCAATACGTAATCGTTTTGAAGTCTTCTGCCAAATCCGCCACCCAGGCGGGTAAGCTCCAGTGTAATTTTATTTTCCGGAATATTTAAAATTTTTGAAGTAGCTGCACGGGCACTTGCAGGTACTTGTGTAGGGCCAACTAATTCCACACTATCTGTCCGAACATCTGCAAAAAAATTCATCGGCTCCATCGGGTTATGCGGAATGAAGGGACACTGGTATTCACTCTTGATAATTTTTGCAGCATTCTTAAATGCAGTGTCCACATCTCCATCTTTTCTGCGCTGGGTTATCTTACCATTGTCTAACAAGGAAATGAATAATTGATTATGATCTGATGAACTTTCTATATTTCCGTCTTTCTCGTATTCAACTTTCAATGTTGTTCTTGCTTTCATAACCTCCCAGGTGGACTTGCCTACAACGGCTACATTATTTTTAAAAGTAACCACATCAATAATACCGGGCATTGCTTTTGCTTCTGCTGTATCCACTGATTTAATTTTTGTGCCAAATGCCGGTGGTCGCTGAATCATGGCATGCACCATTCCTGCGCGGTAAAAATCCAATCCAAAAATTCCTTTGCCGGTAATTATTTTTTTATTCTCTACATTTCTTACAGAGCTGCCAATGATTTTAAAATCTTTCCGGATCTTCAATGGTACATCTGCGGGCACGGTTAATTTAGAAGCTTCTTCTGCTAATTCACCATAGCTCAATTTTTTTTCTGTTTTTGAATTTACTACAAAGCCATTGTTTGTTGTGCAATCTGTTGACGCAATATTCCATCGGGCAGCCGCTGCTGTTACTAATAAATGTCTTGCAGAAGCTCCGGCTACTCTTAATCTTTTATATGAATGCGGTATGGCACCACTGCCACCGGTTAGCTGGCGTTCAAATTTTACAGTATCTAAAGGTGCTTGTTCTACTTTCACCTTTGTCCAATCTGCATCCAGCTCCTCAGCAACTATCATGGGGAAAGAAGTCATGATATTCTGACCCAGTTCAGGATTGGGAGAAAATATAGTTATCGTACCATCAGTTGCTATTGACAAAAAACTATTAAAACCCAGGTCACCGGCAAAGTTTGCTTTAGTCATAATCATAGGTACTTCAGCTTCTGCACTAAACCAACTAAAGCCAAGCAGCAGACCGCCACCTGTCATCGATGTTATTTTAATAAAATCTCTTCGGTTGGATTTATTTAAAGTTGTCATATTTTATAATTTTTTACTGGCAGATTTTACACCTTCACGAATACGATGATATGCACCACATCTACATAAATTTTCGTGCATCACATCATCAATTTGCTGATCCGATGGTTTGGGATTTTGTTTTAATAAAGCCGCAGCCGTCATTATCTGTCCGGCCTGGCAATATCCGCATTGTGGTACATCCACTTCATCCCATGCAAGCTGCAACGGATGATCTCCTTTTTCTGACAAGCCTTCAATCGTTGTAACTTTTAAAGACTTGACTCTGGAAACAATGAACACACAGGATTTGACAGCTTTACCATCAACATGCACAGTACATGCACCGCATTCTGCAATACCACAACCATATTTGGTTCCTACCAAACCAAGATGATCCCGGAGTACCCATAAAAGAGGAGTATCGGCTGCAACATCAGCACGGTATTCTTTCCCGTTTACTTTTAAATTATAAATAGGCATTTGTTATTTTATTTGTAGTTTGAAGTTAAACAAAAGT
>JANPEU010000055.1:0-2081 GCA_031423175.1 Bacteroidota bacterium | reverse complement strand
TTCTATTTTTGGTGACCACCAGGATGTGATGGCAGCAAGAACTACAGGCTTTGCCATGTTAAGTTCAATCAGTGTACAGGAAGCACATGATTTTGCATTGATAGCACAAGCAGCATCTTTAAAATCAAGAATTCCTTTTATACATTTCTTTGATGGCTTCCGCACATCACATGAAGTAAA
This sequence comes from Bacteroidota bacterium, assembly GCA_031423175.1. GTDB lineage: Bacteria > Bacteroidota > Bacteroidia > Chitinophagales > Chitinophagaceae > VBAR01. The sequence continues at coordinate 1,901 of JANPEU010000055.1, read as the reverse complement.
TAAACTGGAGATGCTGAGTGATGAACAGATAAAATCAATGATTCCGGATGAGTTGGTAATTGCTCACCGCAGCAGGGGATTGAATCCCGAACATCCATTCATAAGAGGCACTGCACAAAATCCGGATGTTTATTTCCAGGGAAGAGAAACGGTAAATACATTTTATAATAATATGCCGGTTATCGTTGAACAGGTGATGAATGATTTTGAAAAAATGACCGGGAGAAAATATGAACTCTTTCAATACAGTGGGGCAAAAGATGCAGAACAGCTAGTAATTATCATGGGCTCTGGTGGAGAAACTGTTTCAGAAACAGTGGAAGCATTGAATAAAGCTGGTGCTAAAACCGGGGTAATTCAAGTCAGGCTTTACAGGCCTTTCTCCTTGGAACATTTTATTAAAGCATTACCTGCTTCTGTAAAATCAATTGCTGTTTTAGACAGAACAAAAGAATCCGGTGCATCCGGCGAACCGATGTACCAGGATGTACTTTCAACTTTGGTGGAAGCATTACAACAAGGAAAAATTAAAGCGTTACCCAATATAGTTGGTGGCCGTTATGGTCTTTCTTCCAAAGAATTTACGCCGGCAATGGTGAAAGCAGTGTTTGATGAATTAAAAAAGAAACATCCGAAGAATGGATTTACAGTAGGCATCAATGATGATGTAACATTTACCAGTCTTGCGTATGACCCTTCATTTAGTTTAGATGAATCTGAATGGAGACAGGGATTATTTTTTGGATTAGGTGCCGATGGAACTGTGGGGGCTAATAAAAACACCATTAAAATTATTGGAGAGAATACAGATTTGTTTGCACAAGGATATTTTGTGTATGATTCAAAAAAATCTGGTGCAAGAACAGTTTCACATTTACGATTTGGGCCTAAACCAATCCGAGCACCTTATCTTATTTCAAAAGCAGATTTTATTGCCTGCCATCAATTCAACTTTATAGAAAAAGTGGAGATGCTGGAGTTTGCAAAAGACGGAGCCACTTTTTTATTAAACAGTCCATATAACAAAGATGAAGTGTGGAGTAAATTAACCGGGCAGGTGCAGAAGATGATTATCGATAAAAAATTAAAAGTTTATGTGATTGATGCAACATCCGTAGCAAGGGATACCGGCATGACCGGACGTATCAACACCATTATGCAAACATGTTATTTTGCTTTGTCAGGTGTATTACCAAGAGAAGATGCTATTAAACAAATTAAAAAAGCAATTGAAAAAACTTATTTTAAAAAAGGACAAAAAGTAATTGACCAGAATTTCGTAGCCGTAGATGCTACGCTGGCAAATTTGTACGAAGTGGATTATCCTAAAAAAGTTTCTGCTGCACAACATGATTTATTGACTGTCTCCAATAAGGCTCCGGATTTTGTAAAAGATGTAACAGCTATTATGATGGCCGGCCATGGCGATGAATTATCTGTAAGTAAAATGCCGGTTGATGGAACCTATCCCAGCGGAACTACACAATGGGAGAAAAGAAATATTTCTGACCTGGTACCCATTTGGGAACCGGGTACATGTATTCAATGCGGCAACTGTGCTTATGTATGTCCGCATAGTGTGATACGGGCAAAATTTTATCATAAGGACCATTTGAAAAATGCACCCGAAGATTTTGCTTTTGCTCCCATCAATGCAAGAGGTTTTCCTGAAACACAATATTCATTACAGGTTTATTTAGAAGATTGCACCGGTTGCAATTTATGTGTGGAAGTATGCCCTGCAATTGACCCAGCCAACCGTTCCCGCAAAGCCATCAATATGGCGGACAAGGAACCCATCCTGGAAAAAGAAAAAAAGAATATTGAATTTTTTGAAAACATTCCATGGAATGACCGTTCTAAAATTGATTTCTCGACGGTGCATGGTGCACAATTTCTTG
>JANPEU010000054.1:0-4360 GCA_031423175.1 Bacteroidota bacterium | reverse complement strand
AGGAGGAGCTGAAAGATCAATTGGTAAGGATATTGCAAATTCTTTTGTTATTGAAGTATCAATATTAAGGATGTCCTTTTTATATTGATCCAATTTTGCATACAATTCTTTTCCTTTTCCCTTCTCAACCATTAATCGTGTGGCAATATCAAGGTTATCTTCTTTAAACCTCTTTGTAGGATTATTTCTATCCCCACCTGCAGTTTCAAGAATTGTATTTTTAATTTCCTGTATGTAATCAAAAACCGATTTGCTATAACGTACAGCATCTGCAGCTTTAGGATACCAAAAATTTGCTTTCTCTGCTGTGGCTGGATCTGATTTTTTATCGTCCAGAGATTTCATGATAGTTTCAGTGGATTTATTCACTGTTGTATTCGTATTCTCCAGGCTTCGGTTTACCGTTTTAAAGGCATTGAGGATTTCAGCAGATACATTCAGTGCCAGCATTGCTGTTAGCACTAAGTACATCATGTTAATCATCTTTTGCCGTGGTTCTCTAGGTAAAGACATGATTTTTAAAATTAATTGGTTTTAACAATGGTGACTTTGTTTTCATTTAAAATCACTGGATATGGATTTCTTTTTTTACTATAAAAAGAAACCTTTAAATAATTTATGCACGACCCTGCATAGCACTTAGCATATTACCGTAAATCGAATTTAAACGACCTAAGTTTCCTGCTAATACTGCAATCTGATCATGTGCTTTCTTCGCATCTTCCACACTTCCTTGCATAGCATCGGAAGCCTGCACCAGATTACCGTAAAATTTATTCATTGCTTTCAGGTGATTGTTTGTGTCTTGTAATTCCAGTTCATAAATTGTATTTAATGAACCTAAATTTTTAGTCATTACCTGTACTTGCTCATGAAAAAGTTTAGTGCCATCAGCCGCAGCATTAAAATGTTGAATACTGTTGGCAGCACCTACATAAGCTTCTTTCATTTGTACAAGAGCTACTGATGCTTCTTTTGTTTTAGTGGTGTAGTCGCCGGTTGCAGCTACTACATCACCGATATCTCCCATTTTATCAACAGTAGTCCCCAATTTTTTAAAATTATCGCTTAAGCGACCAAGATTAGTTGGAGTAATATCAGCGGCATTAAGCATATCTTCTAATTTATTCAATGCCGGGTTTCCTGTACTTGCACCTGCTAATGCCAATGGAGTCGGTTTGAAGTTTGCTCCTTCAAGATCAGGGTGCTTGTTAATGTCAGGAAAATAACGCTGCCAATGTGGTTCTTCTGGTGGTGGCACTAAGAATGCCATTACTAAGAATACAATTACTTCAGATAAAAGACCAATGGTGATCATTTCATCAGCTGCGGGCCAGTGACGTATTTTAAATAATGCTCCAAGAATTACAACGCCGGCAAAAAAGGCGAAAATAAAGTTGAGGACTACTTGACCTCTGTGGGTTTTAAAAAAATTCATAAACGGTTCTTTTTATAGGTGAATTAAAGGTTACAAAAAATAAAAACGGAAAAATGAATATGAAATTGTTTTTTAGAAAAAAAAGAGAGGTAAAATACACCTCTCTTTTTAATAAGTTTATTTACGACGGCCTTTTGTAGAAGGTGCCGGAAGATCAATTATTGTTCTAAATCCAATATAACTCTTCGATGAATCCTGATACTCGTAAGTGCTGGTACCTGTTTGCAGATAATAGCCAACATCTTTCCAACTACCTCCACGAATTATTTTACGCTTCATCAAAGGAGGATCATCATCTTTAGCATTCCATCTTACATCGGGGTTCATATCGTGCTGAAAGTTATTTCGTCCTTCATAGTAGATGGATGATGTCCACTCAGCTACATTACCACTCATACAATACAATCCCCAGTCATTGGGCCAATATGCATCGGCACGTACTGTATAAAATCCGCCATCTTCCGGATAGTTACCACGACCGGGTTTGAAGTTTGCCATCAAACATCCTTTTTTATTTCTCAAATAATAGTTACCCCAGGGGAACATAGATTGAGAACGACCGCCTCTTGCTGCATATTCCCATTGTGCCTCTGTTGGCAAACGAAAATCTGATTCCTGAGAACGACCTTTTGAAAAAAGAAACGAATTTAAATACATTGTTCTCCAGTTACAAAAAGCCTCTGCTTGCTTCCAGTTGATACCCACTACCGGATAATTTCCGAAAGATGGGTGACTGAAATATCTTTTTGTCATTGGTTCATTATATGAATAAGAGAAGTCACGTATCCAGGCCAGTGTATCAGGATAAATAGCTACTGGAAATTTTTCAATAAATTTTCCACGGGGTTTGCCAGCATTTACTCTTTGTGCTGCGGTTTTCAAATCAAGTCTTTCAACCTGATATATCATTTTTGAAGGATCAATTTCTTTTCTTCCATACATTCTATCATCTGGAGGAAGGATAAAATCTGTTGCTGCAAGATCTTCAATGATTTTAGGATCAGAATATTTTATTCTTTTAGCAGCTTCCCAGTTTACATACTGGTTGCCATCTTTATCATCTTTAACATAGTTACCCCCCAACCTGCGGGCAGCAATTGAATCACGAACCCACTGTACAAACTGACGATATTCGTTATTGGTTATTTCTGTTGCATCCATCCAAAAACCACTGATAGAGACTGAGCGGTTACGAGCACTGAATGCATAAGCAGGATCTTCATCACTAGGTCCCATGTGAAAAGTTCCTTGCGGTATGAATACCATTCCTGGAGGTTTTGGAAGGCTGTATTTACTTCCGGGTGCTACACCATGCACTTGACCATCATTAGGAAGCACACTTCCTTTACTACTTTTCTTTCCAAACATTCCACAACTGGAAAGCAGCAATGCAAGGCAGGCTGTGGCGATAAGATTTAAACTAGGGTTTCTCATTTTCATACACTTAAATGTAAATAGGTATTGGCAAATATAATATTTTGAATAGTTCTTGACCACAAGGCTAATATTTATTTTTTATAATTCAAAAGGTAAATTCCGTAGTAAAGTTTCAAACGGGTATGAAGCCATAATATTGTATAAAACTAAAATTTAATTACCCTGACTGTTAGCTGTTTAGCAGTTTTACGAATGCTTCGAGTGTTTGTACCGGATTTTGACAAGAATATTGCTTGCAAAGATAAATTGAAGGGATTTTTTCCCCTGTTTTGCCTGTAAACAAAGGAAGTTGGTTCGAACCAGACTTACCAGACATGATTATTTTATAAGGAATATATTCTTTTAAAACTTCTTTTAATATACCGTGATAATCAGTTCCAACTATTGCAATCTCATTTGTGCTGCTAAAAACTTCTGAAACAAGATTAGCCCAACATCCAAAAGAAACAGGATATCGGATGATAGCGTTGCCCAATGTATTTAATATTTTTAATGCTCTTTCATTCCATTCTTTTTTATCAAAATAAATAGCAAGCTTATAAAGATTGGCCGCCATAACCGAATTTCCAGAAGGTATAGCTCCATCATATACTTCCTTTTTCCTTACTATTACATCGGTAATATCTGATGGCGTGTAAAAGAAAAATCCCGTTTCTTCTTCCGTAAATTTTTCCAAAACGAGTTCCGTTAGATTTTTTGCCTTTTCCAACCATTCTGTATTGCCTGTTATTTCCTGAAGATGAATTAATGCTTCGATAAGAAAAGCATAGTCATCGAGAAAAGCAGGATGTTTTGCCTGATTATTCTTCCAGGTGTGATAAAAAGATGGTGAATCTTTTTTAGAAAAATTTTTAAATAGAAAATCCATATTACGAATTGCAAGTTCCCGGTACTCCTCATTCCCTGTACAAGCAAATGCCTTACTGATAGCCGTATTCATTAATGCATTCCATCCCAATAAAATTTTATCATCCGTGATTGGACGAATGCGTTTACCTCGCTCATTCAACAATAATTTTTTTGATTTATGGATGATGTCATTCAATTTTTCAACAGCTATATTTTTTCTTTTTGCAAATGAAACAGCATCCTTATTTGTGTTTAATATATTTTTATGTTCAAAATTTCCATGATCCGTTACCTGATAAAATTCACAAAAAAGTTCTGCATCAGCTTTTAAAATAGTTTCTATTTCATTTTTATCCCAGACATAAAACTTTCCTTCCACTCCTTCGCTGTCTGCGTCTATCGCTGCATAAAATCCTCCCTCGTTGTTCATCATCTCATCCAAAATAAAACCCAATGTTTCATCTATCACGTCACGGTACTTTTCATTTTTTGTGAGTTGATATGCTTCGCATAAAACAGAAACGAGGAGTGCATTATCATAAAGCATTTTTTCAAAATGAGGGACCAGCCATTCTGAATCGGTAGAATATCGGGCAAATCCTCCCCGGATATGGTCATAAATCCCGCCTTCAATCA
>JANPEU010000053.1:0-1963 GCA_031423175.1 Bacteroidota bacterium | reverse complement strand
CAGCAGTCTTTTCTTAACTTAATGACATTGGCCTCCGGGGGCAAAATTCTTTTTAACTAATAAAACAGTTTAATACTCCAATCATTTTAAATTTGCTCACTTTCAAAAACATGAATGAATTTCTTAAACTGTTGGCTGCATCACTTGAAGGTGATTTATTTTTTGATACCACAATGCGTACCCTGTATGCCACAGATGCATCGGCTTATCGGGAAATGCCGTTGGCTGTTGCCATTCCAAAATCGATTGATGATTTAAAAAAGCTGATTGCTTTTGCCAGTAAGAATCATACATCATTAATTCCCCGTACTGCCGGTACTTCATTAGCCGGGCAGGTAGTAGGAAGTGGAATCATTGTGGATGTTTCAAAAAATTTTACTCAAATCATTGAATTAAATACAGAAGAGAATTGGGTACGGGTGCAACCGGGGGTTATTCGTGATGAACTAAACCTTTTTTTAAAGCCGTACAATTTATTTTTTGGTCCCGAAACTTCAACTGCTAACCGTGCTATGATGGGAGGTATGGTGGGTAATAATAGCTGTGGATCAAATTCAATTGTTTATAGAAGTACACGGGAACATTTACTGGAAGTAAAAGCAATATTAAGTGATGGGAGCGAGGCGGAGTTTAAATCAGTAGCCTTAGATGAATTTCATTTAAAATGCGAAGGCAATAAGTTAGAATCTGAAATTTACAAAACCGTAAGAAGTTTATTAAGCAATTATGATAACCAGGTTGAAATAAGAAAAGAGTTTCCAAAAAAAACGGTGGAAAGAAGAAATACAGGCTATGCTGTTGACATCTTATTAGAAACAGCACCCTTTACTGCCGGGGGAAATGATTTTAATTTTTGTTCACTCATTGCAGGTTCAGAAGGTACACTTGCTTTTATAACAGAAATAAAATTGAATGTAGTTCCGTTGCCACCTAAAGAAACCGGATTGCTTTGTGTGCATTTTAATTCTATTGATGAGTCATTAAGGGCAAATTTAATTGCGTTGAAATATAATATCAGTGCAAGCGAATTAATCGATCATTATATATTGGAGTGTACCAAGAATAATATTGAGCAGATGAAGAATCGTTTTTTTGTACAAGGAGATCCCGGTGCAATACTGGTAATTGAATTTGCAAGAAACAGTAAAGCCGAAGTGATTGCAGATGCTCAGCTATGTGAAGAAGAAATGAGAACTGCAGGGCTTGGTTATCATTTTCCTTTACTGTTTGGTGCCGATACAAAAAAAATATGGACACTCCGCAAAGCAGGACTTGGTCTGCTTGGCAATTTGCCGGGCGATGAAAAAGCAGTTCCTGTAATTGAAGACACGGCGGTTGATGTAAATGATTTACCTGCATACATCTGGGACTTTAATGAAATTTTAAAAAAATATAACCTTCATTCGGTGCATTATGCACATGCAGGCTCTGGCGAAATTCATTTACGTCCCATCATTAATTTAAAAACAGAAGAAGGAAACCGGTTATTCAGAACCATTGCGGAAGAAATAGCAATCTTGGTAAAAAAATATAATGGTTCCCTAAGTGGTGAGCATGGTGATGGAAGACTGCGGGGAGAATTTATTAAACAGATGGTGGGTGAAAAAAATTACAAACTGCTGAAAGAAATAAAAAAAGCCTGGGACCCCAATAATATTTTTAATCCGAATAAAATTGTAGATACTCCACCAATGAACACAATGCTCCGCTATAAACCGGGGCAACAAACGCCTGCATTCAAAACAATATTCCGTTTTCAGAATCAAGACATATTACAACATGCAGAACAATGTAATGGAAGTGGTGATTGCCGTAAAACGCAGTTGAGTGGTGGCACTATGTGTCCTTCGTACATGGCTACAAGAAATGAAAAAGATACAACAAGAGCAAGGGCAAATATTCTTCGTGAGTTTTTAACTAACTCAGGTAAAATGAACCGGTATGATCATAAAGAGATTTATGA
>JANPEU010000052.1:0-8434 GCA_031423175.1 Bacteroidota bacterium | reverse complement strand
GAATCATGTCTTGGTACTATGAATTTGAAACTTTCAAAGATTGGAAATAGCTATCTAAAATCGTTTTTTCAAACCATGTTTTCAGTGTTGGGCAGTGAATAAATCCTCTATCATTATCTTTCCATTTTCCAAAAAGGTGATAGCTATTTCCAATCTTTGAAAGTTTCAAATTCATAGTACCAAGACATGATTCATATAATTTATTATTGATATTATGACTGATTTCTGATACATCAATTATTTTTAGAATTGAATCTCTCCAGTTGATAATGCCACTAATTTTGGTATGATCAAACTTGTCTTTTTTATAATAACTATGAATTACTCCTGAAATAATAGAATCGTTGTTTACTTCTATTTCTAAAATAATTTCAACAGGATTTAGCATAAAAATAGAATGCTCGCATCTACCTTTCCATTCTCCATTTAAGGATTGACTATAAGTATTATAACAAAATAATATAAGAATAATTAAATTGAATAACACATACATGTTTTTTGTTTAAAATCAAATTCAAAACAATTTTACAATTTTAAAAATATAATTGTAGTAAAATTTACATTTACAATAGCGAAAACTTATTAAGGATCGCACCAACGAGAATTAGCATCATTGCTAAATAATATAAAATTATCGAAATTTTTCTTGTTGGGAAATCAAAAAATTTGTTCTTTAAAATTGATGGGTTAAAAATAATTTTTATTAGCCTAAGAAAGTTAATTAATAATGCGTAGCCGCAAAAAAATAAAAATATATAATTGTATATACTATGTTGCATAATATTTTTTAAAAACATTCATGAATTACACTATAAACTGCATATGCAAGTCCGAACCATCCAAATACATATTTCCGTACAATAAATTTAACTAAGGTCCATGCAGAGCCAAATGAAAATGTTCCTAATGTTGCAAATACTTGATCAATTCCTGCTACAACACCAATTACACTCATTGTACAATTAAACCACGCTGGAAGTTGTGTAAAATTTTGACCTCCACTATTTGAAGTATCAATTGGTTCAAAATCATTTGCTTCATAAATAGCACAAACTAACCCAAATAATGTTGCATCGGGACTAGCTAAATCAACTGAATCTAAATATGGAGCAAAGGACTCATAATTCAATCCAATGTATTCAATAATTTCTTGATTTTTCTGAATCAAGTAATTTGAAACGACGCTTTCATCTTGACATTTCAAAATGTTAGTGTCCATTGATGAAAATATGTCAATAAGCTTACCGGGGGCTTTACCTTTTAAATGGGTTTGATTTAGAATATTGGCATGTGGAATTATTATCCCAAAATTTTCAGCATAAGAAATCAAAACTCCGATTGTAAATACTGTGGTAAGAAATATTTTTCTCATAAAAAAAGTATTATATAGCCTACTCTCTTTAAAATTCCGGTTTTCGGCTTTGCCCCGGTTCATCGGCACTATCGCTAGCAGATAGATAAATGATGAACCAAAACTATACGCCACTATAATCATAACAATTTATTTTCAACGGGATTTTCCCCGAAAAACATCGGGATTTTTCCCAATAATTATTGTGTTTTTTCCCGCTAATTATTATAAGTTTTCATACCCGGCAATTTTATATTTCAAGCCGTTAAGCTTAATCAAAGAACTTGTATAAGTAAAGTTGAGGTAATATCTTGAAATAAAAAACGGGATTTTCCCCGTTTTCGTTCGAGATTATTCCCGACTTTATCCGGGATATTTCCCGTAAATTTAATTTTATAACCTGCAACCACACACTTATGAACCTTGTCAAGAACATGCTTACATGCTTACATGCTTACATGCTTACATACTTATACCTATTGTAATATTTTCCAGTTTTTATATTTCAAATTAATTTTCATTAACCTTAAAAATTAATTTTTTATGAGCGTAACTAAAAACAAGGAGTTGGTAGCTATTGCAGTAGTAGATGACGACTTCTCTGTATGCGAATTGGTAAGCAGGCATATTAATACATTGGATAAATGCAAGGTGGTTTTTAAGGCAGTAAGTGGTGAGCAGTTACTTGAAAAATTAAAACTCAATGCTGAAATTAATATAATCATTCTCGATATAATGATGGATGGAATGAATGGGTATGATGTAGCCAAACTTGTAAGAAAAGAATATCCTGATATCCGGATTTTGTTTTATACGATGTGTAAAACAGATCTTGCGTTTGAGTTAATGGCGAAATATGGCGGACATGGGGTAATAAAAAAAGGTGGAGGGGTTGCTCAATTTGCAGATGCTATTAAAACTGTTCTTGAAGGATATTATTTTTTTCACGATAAAAAAGAAAAAATTAAAATAAGCGAGGTTGTGTTTTGGAAAAATAAAAATCAGGTATTCAAAAAATTAACATCCATTGATATTGAATTTTTAAAATTATTGGGTACTGATAAAACATATATACGAATTGCATCTGACCTGGAAATAAACGAACGCAAAGCAGATTATATCCGGCAGGCACTCTTTGAACTTTTTAATACAAAAAGCAGAGCAGCACTTGCCCTGATTGCTTTCCAAAGCGGACTTTTTTCTGTAAACGAAATCGAGTATCCACTTTAGTCAGCTTAAATATTCACATCTTAATTTTTCTTCCACATACTGCTGGAATTTTACCCTCACAACCTTACCTTTGCCGCCAAATACGAAGTTCCCTAAACCTGCCTGTCGGCAGGCATATCCTCCGCCAGTTGGCGGAGACTTGTCAAACCCTCAAGCTGCTTGCTGAATAGAATTCCAGCAGTACAAGAGTGCGACGCAAGGGACGGTAAATAGAATTACAAAAGCTGGGTTCAAAAATTTTAAATTTGCAATCTTAAATATTAAATAGTCTTATGGCCGGACAATTAAAAGAAGTTCGTAACCGAATTAAATCTGTACAAAGCACTCAACAGATAACCAAGGCAATGAAAATGGTTAGTGCTGCTAAACTGCGCCGTGCTCAGGATGCTATTATTCAAATGCGTCCGTATGCAAAAAAGCTACAGGAAATGCTGAGCAATATTGTTAGCAATGCAGAAGGTGGTGCAGGTATGAGCCTGGCTACGGAACGTATGGTTGAAAAAGTTTTGTTTATTGTAATTACAAGCGACCGTGGTTTATGTGGTGCATATAATTCAAACATAATAAAGCTTACTAAAGCTACTATTGAAGAAAAATATTCCGAACAATCTAAAAAGGGAAATATTACCATTTGGAATATTGGTAAAAAAGGATACGAGCATTTTATAAAAAATAAATACAAGGCAGACGAAACGTATAAAGATATTTTTTTGAAACTTACTTTTGAAAATGTACAGCTGGCAGCCAAAGCAGCGGTAAAAGCTTTTGAGGAAAAACAGTTTGATGTGGTTGAGGTTGTTTACAGCCAGTTTAAAAATGCAGGTACACAGGTTTTTGCAGTGGAGCGTTTTTTGCCCATTCCAAAAGTGAAAAGCAAGGCTGGTGCAACAAAAGCTGATTTTATTTTTGACCCATCAAAAGATCAGTTGATTGCAGAGCTGATGCCGAAGATTCTTAATACACAATTATTTAAAGCAGTACTGGATGCAAATGCCAGTGAACATGGTGCAAGAATGACTGCAATGGACAAAGCAAGTGAGAATGCAAATGAAGTACTGAGAAGTTTAAAAATAACATATAACCGGGCAAGACAAGCTGCCATTACAACTGAGTTAACTGAAATTGTGAGTGGTGCAGCAGCGTTGGAGGGATAAAAGTTCGCCCCCATCCCCCAAAGGGGTGTGATAAAATTTTTCCCAAAAGGGACTGGTTTTCATTTCAAATGTTGATAACTGCATTATGAGCATTTGATCATTGATTGTATTTTCGTTTGACATTATAGGTAAAAATATTTTTTTAATAGTCTGTATATTAATTTAAAATTCCCCTTTAGGGGATAGGGGCATGGAAATAAATAACCTTATACCGCATATTGAATGTTTAATCTTCGCTTCGGAGAAGCCATTGACTACTTTAGAACTTACCGATCTTGTCAATAATGCTTTAGGTTATATGGATGATAAAATAAACCTGGATCAGGTAGAAACTGCATTGGAAGGGATTGTTGAAAAATACAATTCGGAATTTTATCCGTTCGAAGTAAAACAAAGTGGTGGTGGCTGGCAGTTCTTAAGTAAAAAAGAATTTCATAAAACCATTGCTCAATTAAATGGTGATAAATATCTGAAACGTTTATCGGTTGCTACTTTGGAAACGCTTGCAATTATAGCTTATAAGCAACCGGTTACAAAAGGAGAAATGGAATCTATCCGTGGGGTGAATTGTGATTATGCCGTACAGAAATTATTAGAAAAAGATTTGATTATCATAAGTGGGAGAAATGAAAAACAACCCGGCCAGCCATTGATCTATGCTACATCAAAAAGTTTTATGGATTATTTCGGTATCAATACATCTGATGATTTACCCAAAATCAGGGAAGTACTTGCGGAACAATTGATAGAGCCAACGATTATTAGTCATAACGAAAGTCATAACGAAAGTCATAACGAATCTTCTCAAAAAGGCGATGAAACTTCATCATTAGATAGAGCTGTTGATACAGAACTTTCTGTAGCAGAAACCGGTGAATTGGTTGCGAATAAGAGCATGAATGAGGGAGAGGAAGGTTAATGCCTTTATCCTTCCGATGAATCGGGACAGGCTCTAAAGGGGAATATCAATCTTTTTAATTTATAAATTCATCAATTACTTGAAATCGGTGTTTATAATATTTTAAGTTTTACAATAGCTTAGGGAATGATTTTTTAAAATTTCATACTGTGCCCCCTTTAGGGGATGGGGGCTGATTTTTTTATAATGATCTCATCGTAAATTTAGCGATGAGATTTTTTTTGTCTATTCTTTTTTTGATGCTATCAATTGTAGTTGATTCGCAAAACGACTGTATCAAACTATCGCAGGATATTCTGTATGCCGTAAAAACTGGTGAGCCCACAGATTCATTAGAAAATAAATTATCAAATTTATCGGCTGATACTTTATTAAATCAGTTAAGCTCTGAAAATAAAAGAAAAGCATTCTGGTTAAATATTTATAACGCATATACTCAAATCGGTTTAAAGGATAACACAGATGCGTATAAAAAGCGAAATAAATTTTTTGGTAAAAAATTTATAAGAATAGCAGGTAAAAGCCTTAGCCTTGATTTGGTGGAGCATGGTATTCTGCGTCGCAGCAAATGGAAATATTCATTGGGGCATTTTAATAAATTATTCAAAAGTTCTTTTGAAAAAAAATTTAGGTTGGTGAAGGTTGATTACCGGATTCATTTTGCATTGAACTGCGGCGCAAAAAGTTGCCCCGCTATTGCATTTTATAATCCCGGTGAGTTGGATAAACAATTGGATTTGGCAACAAAAATTTATTTGAAGGGTGAAGTTGAATATTACGAATCAAAAAATAAAGTCGAAGTGCCGGCGATATTGAGTTGGTTTCGTGGCGATTTTAATGGAAAGAAAGGCATACATAAAATCTTAAAAGAACAAAGACTCATTCCTCAAAATACATCTCCAAAAATTGTTTGGAAAAAATATGACTGGTCATTGGCGTTAAAGAATTACAGCGAAGAATAACGTCCGTTTATTGTTTGACACTTATCTTCGCCTTCATGGCTAATCAATCCCTTTCTTCAAATCAATTGATGCAGGCGGCTACTGAATTTGGAACACCGCTGTATGTTTATCATGCCGAAAAAATTAAACAACAGTATGAAAGACTTCTGCAGGCATTTAAGGGAACCGATTCAAGATTTTTTTATGCGGCAAAAGCATTGACGAATATATCCATCTTAAAATATTTGAACAGTCTCGGTTGCAATATTGACTGTAGCTCTGTCAACGAAGTTAAGTTGGCAACTAAAGCAGGGTTTATTCCAGGAAATATTCTTTATACATCAAGCAATATTGCATTTGAAGAAATTGAGGAAGCAAAAGAAATGGGTGTATATATAAATATTGACAGTCTTTCCAATTTGGAAAAGTTTGGAAAAAAATTTGGCAATGATTATCCTGTTGGCATACGACTGAGACCAAATATAATGGCAGGTGGTAATCTTAAAATTTCAACGGGACATGTAGAAAGTAAATTTGGAATACCACTGGAAAATATTGATGATGTTGTAAGAATTGCAGAGGAAACAAATCTTATTATCCGCACGTTGCAAATACATACAGGTAGCGAAATAAAAGATGTGGAAATTTTTGCAAAGGGCATTGAAGTATTGTTTGAGGTTGCAAAACGTTTTCCAAAACTTGAAGTAATAGATTTAGGTGGTGGTTTTAAAGTGCCCTACAAACCCGGGGAAGAAGGAACGGATATCGAAGCATTGGGTAAAATAGTAAAAGCAGAATTTGATTCGTTGGAAAAATCAACCGGAAGACATCTGCAGGTTTGGTTTGAGCCTGGAAAATATTTAGTAGCTGAGTGTGGTTATTTTATTACACAAGTAAATGTGATTAAAAATACAGGCGATATAATTTTTGCTGGTATTAATAGTGGATTCAATCATTTAATCCGCCCAATGTTATACGATGCCTATCATGAAATAGAAAATATTTCAAATGCAGGCGGAATCAAGAAAAAATATAATGTAGTCGGCAATATTTGTGAGACAGACAATTTTGCAACACACCGGAAATTACCTGAAGTAAGTGAAGGGGATTTGTTGGTTTTTAAAAACGCAGGGGCTTATTGTTTTGAAATGTCATCTAATTACAATTCCAGGTACAAACCAGCCGAAGTAATGATTATAGATGACGCCATGCAACTGATACGAAAAAGAGAAGAGATGGATGATTTACTAAAAAACCAGATTTACTAAAATTAATTTCCCCTCACTTCAATACGACAGTTTGTTTTTCCACAACTTCTTTTCAAAAATTTAAGACCCTATTGAATTTCTATGGATTGCCTATTTATATTATACCAATTTGATTTACTCTTTAATCCAAAAAATCCGGTATAATACCGAGAGCAGAGACGACTTTCGTTTTGGACTAAATTGTATGGCGATTCGGTATTACTCAGTAGAATATTGCCCCAATCTTCTTATTTTTAATTCTCATTTAATAATAAAATATTTATTCTATGCCGATCAGAATGACTGACGATCCCAATCAACCAAACGACAATAATTTTAATGATGATAAAGGTGGTGGACGTAAACCGAATTTTCCGGGAGGTGGCGGCGGAGGTGGTTTAATGCAACTGTTGCCGATGCTGCTTGGTTTATTTAAAGGCAAAGGGATAATTGTATTAATCGCATTGGCTGCCGGAGCTTATTTTTTATTGAGCAAAAGTGGCGGATGTAATGTGCAACAAATCATTTCTAAGTTTTCGGAAAGCGGATATAACTTTAATCCCGATGAATTTAATAAAGCTTCCGTGTATGAAGGATTAGAAGATGATGCGGCAAAGAATCCACTACCTGAAGCAATTTCACTTTTGCAATTTGCGCCGGATAGAGGTGATCAGGGTAAGCAGGGAAGTTGTGTGGCATGGAGTAGTGCTTATGCAGCACAAACTATTTTAACTGCAGCAGCAACACATGCTGATCCAAATACCATTCGTTTCAGCCCATCCTATTTATACAATCAAATTCGTTTGGATGATTGTCAGGGCTCGTATGTGCAAAAGGCTATGGAAGCAATGAGTACAACAGGTGGTGTGCCATTAAGCCAGTATCCTTATGATGATCAGGATTGCAACAGAGAACCTGATGGAAACGATATATCAAAGGGAAGTCAAAATAAAATTCATGGGTTTACCAGATTAACAACCGGAGATAATGCTGTAATAAGTGTTCGTGCAGTAAAAGAACATTTAGCGAAAGATGCACCCGTTGTAATTGGTATGATGGTAGGCGGCAGTTTTATGCAGGAAATGCAAGGACAGGAAGTTTGGCATCCGCAAGGTATGGATAGAACACAACAGGGTTTTGGCGGACATGCAATGTGTGTAATAGGTTATGATGATAGCAAAGAAGGTGGTGCTTTTCAAATAATGAATAGCTGGGGTACGCAATGGGGAATGAATGGAATTGGTTGGGTACGGTATGGCGATTTTAAAGAGTTTGTACGTGAAGCATATGGTATAGATCCATTTCCGAAAAGATCAAATGTGGCAAACATTCCATTAGAATGTATAATCGGGTTAGTAAATAATGATGGCGTTAAAAGTGATGCAATTAATAATATTCAATTACGTGCCACAGGTTCGAATTTGTTTCAAACTGTTTCGCCAATTTCAAAGGGTACACGTTTTAAAATCTCTATAGAAAATACAACAGAATGTTATATCTATATTTTTGCAATGGAGACAGATGGTAGCAGTTTTGTTTTATTTCCTTATATGAAGCCCGGAGAAACTATTTCTAAACATTCGCCGTATTGT
>JANPEU010000051.1:0-7364 GCA_031423175.1 Bacteroidota bacterium | reverse complement strand
TTGGAAAAAGCTGAACTCGAAATTCTTAATGAAGTATTTGAAAAAGTAAAACCCTATCTCACCGAAGCTTCTTTAAAAGAAATAGAAAGTAAAGGTAAATATGTATATAATCCCGAATTTGGTTTTGTAACCCCTACGCTTGGCAATGATTCTGAAATTTGTGTTTATGGTATAAGAGAAAAAAATGAAATAATTAAATGTGCATTTGAGCAAGCTTATTATGATGGTGTTATTGAATGGAAAAAACCCATCAGTTGTCATTTGTATCCGGTGATAACTAAAAAAGGGAAACATGGTAGTTATGAAAGAATGAATTATGAGCCAAGAGAAAAATTATGCAGTCCTGCCTGTACGTTGGGTGAAAAATTAAAAATTCCTGCTTACGAATTTTTAAAAGATCCCATTATAAGAAAATATGGAGAAAATTTTTATACTGCCTTAGATAAAGCAGCAAAAGAACATTTTGTGAAAGAAAAAAAATGATTGAGTACAAAAAAGGTAAATCCGTTCGCAAAAGTATTCTCAAACAATGTCAGTAGTATTAAAACAAATTTTACAAAAGAGCGGTAACTAAAATTATATTTGCAGTATGTCTGAACAATCACAATCCTTTATTGTCAAAAGCACCGTAAAGGCTGCTGATAAAGAACATCGCCGCAAAATCAATTTTAATATTGGCAAGTACAATACGGTTGTGCCACAGGGCAAACAGCAATTCAGCGATATAAATCTTGCCAGAGAAAAAGCAAAGAACCAGAAATGGAAAGCAATTGAAAAACTGGATACTTATTTAGAGAATTTTGAAGCTGCTATTACCAAAAGAGGCGCAAAAGTGATTTGGGCAGAAGACGCACAACAGGCTTTAGACGCAATTGGAAAAATTTGTGCTGAAAAAAATTGCAAGACGTTGGTGAAAAGTAAAAGCATGGTAACAGAAGAAATTCACCTGAATGCCTATTTAGAAAAAAATGGAATTGAAAGTGTGGAAACAGATTTAGGAGAATACATTCAGCAACTGGATGGCGAACCACCGTATCATATTGTAACACCTGCCATGCATAAAAGCAAAGAAGATGTTGCAAAATTATTTGCTGAGAAATTAGGAACCGACCCCAACCTGAATCCTGAACAGTTAACATTAGTAGCTAGAGAAAAGCTTAGAGAAAAATATGCAAGTGCTGAAGTAGGAGTTACCGGTGCCAATTTTATAATTGCAGATATTGGTGCAATAGCTGTAACCGAAAATGAAGGTAATGCAAGACTAAGTTGCTCCATGCCCAAAACACATATCGTTATTACAGGAATTGAAAAAATGATTCCCACCCTGAATGACCTTGCACTGTTTTGGCCATTGCTGGCAACTTTCGGTACGGGTCAAAGAATAACAGTTTATAATACTATTGTTACAGGTCCACGTCAGCCAGGTGAAGTAGATGGTCCCGAAGAAATGTATGTGATATTACTGGATAATGGTAGAACAAATATTCTGGCAGATGCAAAACAGCGGGAAAGTTTGTATTGCATCCGTTGTGGTGCTTGTTTAAATGCATGTCCCGTTTATAAAAACATTGGTGGCCATGCTTACGAAACCGCATATAGTGGCCCCATAGGATCTGTAATTACTCCGCATTTAAAACCATTGGGCGAATGGAAACACCTGAGTTATGCTTCATCACTTTGTGGTAACTGCACAGAAGTATGTGCGGTAAAAATAAATTTGCATGAACTACTTTTAGAAAACAGGCATGAAGCTGTGGAAGAAGGTCATAGTGTATTTGCAGAAAGAGTAGCATGGAAAATGTGGAAGCAGGCAATGTTGAAGAGGAGTTTGATGAATGTTGCAAACGGAAATATAAAAAGCTGGGTAATCAATAAAATTGGAAAAGCATGGACTCAGCACCGAGGTAAGCTGGAGTTTCCTAAAAAATCTTTCAATGAGCAGTGGAAAGAGAAATACGGGAACAGATAATTATCTTCACTTCGTGATTGTTTACACAAATAAAATTACTCCGCGGCTTAATTACATTACTGATTTTATTGGTAAGGAAATCTGCGGAAAAGCATTTGAGCTGACGGATGATAAATCTTATTTTGAAAATCATCCAGACCCGAAAATTAATTACAGCAAAGAAGTAATTGCAAACCTGCCTGCCGGCAGGCAAGGTTGTAAATTTCAAATTTTTGATAACGGGCTATTGTCTCAAACCGGGATAAGCAACCAAGATATCTCCTGTTTCAAAGCAAATGACTTCAAAGCTTTTTTTAAAACAGAAGGCGATTATCCGTTTGATATTTTTGCAGCATCTTTTTATTTACTCAGCCGCTATGAAGAATACCTGTCACATAAAAAAGATATGTATGGCCGTTATGCTTATGAAAATTCATTAGCGTATAAAGAAGGATTTCTGAATCTTCCGCTTGTTAATGTCTGGATTGATGATTTTAAAAAAGTATTGAAGGAAAAATATCCAACCCCCAATATTCAACAACCAAAATTCAAGTTTGTGCCGACCTATGATATTGATGAAGCTTTCTCCTATCAGCATAAGGGATTTTTAAGAACGACCGGAGGATTTGTAAAATCTTTTCTGAATGGGAAATGGTCATTGATAAAAGAAAGAATGAACGTGTTAAAGAAAAAAACAAAAGATCCATTTGATTCTTTTGAATGGATGGATGAGTTGCATTCAAAACATAATCTCGAGCCGAAATATTTTTTTCTTGTTTCTGAGAAAAACGGGAAATACGATAAAAACATTCTTCCTTTCAGTCCGGTTATGAAGCAGTTGATAAAAAAACATGCAGATAAATATCCAGTTGGTATTCATCCTTCCTGGCAGAGCGGCGATGATGATACGATTCTGAAAAAAGAAAAAGAATTATTAGAGAATATTTCGGGCAAAAAAATTTCATCTTCCCGTCAACATTATATCCGCCTTAATTTACCACTTGGCTATCGCAGATTGATTGATGCGGGCATTACCGATGATTACTCCATGGGTTATGGCAGCATCAACGGTTTCCGTGCTTCGGTTGCTTCATCATTTTATTGGTATGATTTGGAAAAAGAAGAAGCAACAAATCTGATGCTCCATCCTTTCTGCTATATGGAAGCCAATTCATTTTTTGAACAAAAACTTACACCCGAACAGGCTTTTGATGAAATGATGCATTATTACAAGGTCGTAAAATCTGTAAACGGTACTTTGATTACGCTTTGGCATAATACTTTTTTGGGTACAGATAAATTTTATAAAGGTTGGCGGGATGCTTATGAAAAGTTTATTCTGAATTGTAAACCGTAGGTTTTCACGCAGCGATCGCAAAGAGACAGTGGCGCAACGATGTACTATCTTTCCGTTCGCTGCACCATAGCGAACGCCGCAGGAAATATGCTGAATAGAATTACGGAACCCTGAAGAGTCCCGTATGTACGGGAACGAAAGCCCAATAGTAGTAATTCAGCCAGGCACAAAATCTCTCTTTTCAATTATTGAATAACCCTGCATTTCTGTTACCTTGCGCCACTGTTTTTATAAAGCATTTGATGATTGATTAACTTTGAAAAAAAATTGATAGTGCAGGACAGAATTCTTTTATTGCCCGATAATATAGCCAACCAGATAGCTGCCGGTGAAGTAATTCAACGGCCTGCAAGTGCTGTAAAAGAATTATTGGAAAATGCGGTAGATGCGGGAGCTACTGAAATAAAATTGATTGTGGCTGATGCAGGAAAAGCGTTGATTCAGGTGATAGATAATGGCGGAGGCATGAGTGAAACCGATGCAAGAATGTGTTTTGAACGTCACGCCACATCCAAGATTGAAACCATTGAAGATTTATTTCATATTAAAACAATGGGCTTTCGGGGTGAAGCATTGGCTTCTATTGCAGCCGTAGCACAGGTGGAGCTGAAAACAAAAAGAGCAGATGATGAAACCGGAACTTATATTGAAATTGAAAACAGTTTTGTAAAAAAACAAGAACCCATTGCAGCACCTACTGGCACCAGCATTGCCATGAAGAATTTATTTTTCAATGTTCCTGCCCGTCGAAATTTTTTAAAAAGTAATGCTGCCGAGATGCGGCATATCGTGGATGAGTTTATACGGGTGGCACTTGCATTTCCAGAAATATTTTTTTCGCTTACGGCAAACAATCAGCAACTAATGCATTTAGACGCCGGTAGTATGAAGCAACGAATATTGCAGGTGCTGGGAAATAATTACAATACAAAACTGGTTGCTGTAAAAGAAGAGACGGACTATATGAATATTTCAGGCTTCGTGGGCAAACCTGAAACAGCAAAGAAAACAAGAGGTGATCAGTATTTTTTTGTAAACAACCGTTTTATTAAAAGTGCTTATCTCAATCATGCCGTAATGAGTGCATACCAGGAAATGATTGCGAAAGATAGTTTTCCGATGTATTGCTTGTTTATTGATTTAGACCCGGCCGTTGTGGATGTAAATGTGCATCCAACAAAACAGGAAATAAAATTTGAAGATGAGAAAATTATTTATGCCTTTGTACAGGCAGCAGTAAAACATGCATTGGCTCAGTTCAGCATTTCTCCCACATTAGATTTTTCTTTGAATGCAGAGATACAGCAGTTGCCATCCGTACAGCAACCTTTTACAAAAGAAAAAGAATCTTCTGCTGTATCCACATCATTGTTTAAAGGATTTACTCAAAAAAACCAGGCGCATTTTATTGAGAAAAATGAATTGAAGCACTGGAAAGATTTGTATGAAGGCGGCCAGCAATCAGCAGTCAGCAATCAGCAGTCAGCGATTAGCAGTCAGGAAAATGTTCAACACTCAACCGAGGAAAATATTTCCGGATTTAAAAGCCTGCTTGCAACTCACGACTCACCCTCCTACAGTAAAGCTTCGGAGGGCAAGCCTCTTTCCCAACTGCATAACCAATTTATAATCGCAACTACTCCGTCTGGATTTATCCTCATAGATCAGCAGGCGGCACATGAAAGAATTATTTATGAACGATTGCTGAATGCCTCTAAAGATAAACCCGTAACAACGCAGCGAAGCATTTTTCCTATAACGATTGAATTGACTCCTGCTGACGCTGTATTGATAGATGAACTGAAAAATGAATTGCAATTACTTGGGTTTTTGATTGAACCTTTTGGAAAAAATACTTTTGTAGTACAGGGCACACCGGCAGATGTAGCTCAGGGAAATGAAAAACAAGCTATCGATTCTTTACTGGAACAGTTCAAACATTTCAGCAGCGATATAAAATTTTCAAAACGGGAAAAATTGATCCGTTCACTTGCATGGCAACAATCTATTAAAGCAGGTACTTCATTAACAGAAAAAGAAATGAAAGGATTGGTGGATGATTTGTTTCAATGTGCAACTCCGAATGCAACTCCCGGTGGCAGCCCGACTTATTTAGAATTTAAAAAAGAACAACTGGAGAAAATGTTCGGCAAGTAAGGCTTCACGCAAAGACGCTAAGATTAAAACAAAAGAAGCAAAGAGAGTTTTTTACTTTGCGTTATTCTTTGCGTCTTTGCGTGAAATATTTTAATACTTATTGCGGATTGACTGAATAAATTTTTCGACAGCACGCCGCACTGCGGTAGCAGAGGCTTGATGATTATTTATCAAAACAGAAAAAAGCAATTGCTTATTTTTTTTGGTAGTAAGAAAACCGCTGAGTGCAACGACACCACTGAGTGTCCCGGTTTTAGCATAAATAAATCCGCTGTCGGTTTTATAATAACTGCTGATTGTGCCCTCACCACCTGTTGGAAAAATTTCTTTGATGCGATTCATTCCAAATTCATTTTTCATCTTATTTAAAATGGCAACAAAATCCTGTGGAGTAAATAAATTATAGCGGCTCAGACCGGAACCATCCACCCATCTTGGTTTTTGTGGCAGGTCTTTAAAATCTGTTTTTAATAATGTGTCAATGATCTTTTCATCATTCATTACACCGAGCAGTTCATTGCTTACCATTAATAAACTTTGCTCTGCAAAAAAATTATCACTGCGGTGCATCATGGGTTTGAGGAGGGAATCGGTGGGTTGGGAGTGAATATCAAACCACTTTTTAATTGCAACTCTTCTATGGTGATCTAAATAAAAATCCCTTTCGCCATATGGGCGTATATTGGCAATTTTTATCTTTAAACTATCTGCAATTAGCCAACTTGCCGTTTGACTTCCATTTGTAACAAACGGGAACTCAACAGAAGTGAATTTATTTTTTGCTTCTATTATTTGAAAAGTATTCTCATCAAGTTTTCGCTTTATAGCCCAATATAAGTTCTCAGAAAAGACAGTTTCCCCTTTCCAATAAACAACATTGTCAGCAATATCAAAATTCGTATTTATTAATGAATCGAAAAATGATGTTTGTGTTTTAAATACATTATATACTGGTCTGTAACTATTTAATTTACTATCGGCTAATCTTTCAGCAACTTTTTTCAGCTTAATGTTTATAACATTTCCAAAAACTGGCATGCTGCTTCGTTCTGCCATATAGGATTCCTGATAATCATTCCAACTCCAACCACTACCCCACTTATTATCTTTCCAAATCGTGTCCATAAATCTCCATGATAAATTCTTATTCTTACTCTGATTATTTAAAAAATCAAAAACAGGTTGTTGATTGAAATCTGGGTGTAAAAATGTAGGATCTCCTGTTGGTTGAATTGCAATTACTTTAAAAGTCGAAAGTGAATCTGTAAAACCATATCTCAACCCCACCAAACTATCCCCCAAATATTTCATCGCAGCATAGCAGGTAGGAATTTTTGTATTACTCGCTGGCACAAAATATTTTTCACCATTATAATTATACCAGTACTTGCCGCTTGCCGGTTCATAAATGCTGATGCCTACATGCGCTGTAAGCAATGAAGAATCTTTTAAAACAATTTCTTTAGCCGAGCTGGATATTTGTTTGGTGATACTGCATGAGGCAAATAGCAAGAGGCAAGTGGCGAGTAGGGAAAAGAAACTTTTTTGATTAAGCATTTTTAGTTCTTTTCAAGATAAGTAAGTACAAATTCCATCTGTTCTTTCAGTTCAGGTAAATCATGCTGAATAGTCGTCCATATCTCAGCAGCATCCACTTTAAAGTATTCATGTATCAGCAAATTGCGGAAAGATTTGATGGAACGCCAGGGAATATTATTAAAAGTATTTTGAGTAGGTTCAGATACTTTACTCCCCGCTTCTCCTATTATCTCAAATTGCCGGATAACTGCCGATTGCAATAAATCACTTTTCAGAAATATTTCAAAGTTTTCTTTTTCGGTAAATGAAAAAATAAGTTCAATAGCCCGCAGCACATCTTTTACTTTCAGTATATCCCTGTTG
>JANPEU010000050.1:0-5162 GCA_031423175.1 Bacteroidota bacterium | reverse complement strand
ATCATTACTATGGCCGGGGTTATGTAAAATCGTTTCTCCCTTTGTCAGCAAAGCCGCCGCACAAGCTCTTTGCATTGAACTCTTGGAAGCATTGGCCTGAATTGTTCCTGATAATTTAGATGGTTGTATTGTTACTTTCATATCTATTCTTCCAGAGGTGGTAGCCACCCATTATTAAATTTATCTAAATAATTTTTCAATTCACTCTTCTTATCACTATTATCAAAATGGAAACAAACAATTTTGACATTTTCGTTAATCGTTTCATCAGGAAGAGCTGTTGCATAAAAGCATTGCCAAAAAGCATCAGTTAAAGACTCTTTATCATGCCAGGTAGTCATTACAAAAACATCTGGTTGATTTTCCGTGACAATTAGAGTTACAACTGTCTCATCAAACCAATCATGAAGCTTTTCTGATAATTCACCAAAAGCCTTAAACTCAAGAATACCTTTGGATATTGACACTCTCGCAAACTTGTCGAACATTTCGTAATTCGGCAAACCATCCTCTATTGCAAAGGCTACCCAGTCCTTATCAGGCAATTCATGAAAATTTTCCAGTGAAAATTCCCACCAATAAGTTTTCCGGCCATTTTGTTCGCCCAAATATTGCATCAGAGTTTTTCAATTATTTTCTCTAACTGATTCAATGAAATACTTTTCACTACTCCTTTACCTATTTTTTCCAGTAACACATAATTCATTTCTTTCCTCTCCCGTTTCTTATCCATCTTCAGCACATCAAATACTTTTTGTTTATTGAATGTTGCATAGGTAGGAAGATTATATTTTTCTAAAACACTTACTACTTTCTCTGTTTGTTTAAATCCTGCTAACTGTTCAGAGATATGACAGGCGTAAGTCATTCCGATTGAAATGGCCTGGCCATGTGATAATTCATATTGGTTTTCCAACGCATGGCCGAGTGTATGACCGAAATTTAATAAGCGCCGTTCGCTTTTTTCAAACTCATCACGTTTTACCACACTTGCTTTTATCACTGCATTGCGTTGTACCAGCTCACAAATTGCTGTTTGTTTGCTTTGAAAATATTTCAGCGAATTATTTTCTAAATCGCTGAACATAGCTGCATCTTTTATACAGGCATGTTTTATAATTTCTGCAAAACCATTTTCCCATTCCGCCTGTGGTAGGCTGTTTAAAAAAACCATATCATGTAAAATGAAAGATGGCTGACGGATGATGCCGACTAAGTTTTTATAAACACCCACATCAATTCCATTTTTACCTCCAATGCTTGCATCTACCATTCCCAAAACAGTTGTAGGAACAAATCCGAATTTTATTCCACGCATATAAACAGAAGCTACATAACCGGTAATATCTGTTACAACTCCACCACCAACTCCCACTAATATTGTTTTACGGTCGGCTTCCATTTCAATAAGTTGCTCTACAATACTATCTACGGTTGATTGAATTTTAAATTCGTCCCCGGCTTTCAATACAATTGTATTCCATCTTTTGAATCGTTTGGTATGTGCAGTAAAAATGTTTTCATCGGTGATGATGATGCTACTGTTAATATCTGTTATCTTTTTTAGATGACTGATACCATTAGCGAGATAAAAATCGGTGGAAGATGTACTGAATTTATATGTGAGTTTCTTCATTTTTTTTATTTCACGCAAAGACGCAAAGGCTTCTGATATGCTGAATAGAATTACAGAACGTACAAGAGTGCGACGCAACAGGTGATGATAGTAGCAAGAATGTTGGCTTCATAATAACCCACCCCGGTCTCCTTCAACATTTAGTTCCCTAAGTTCGCTCCGCCAACTGGCGGAAGGGGATGCCTCCCACTCGCTACTCGCCACTCGCTATTCACCACTGACAATTCACCATTCACAACTCAGCTATCCAACACCCTCTTCTGATGATTGATACTTTCCATATGCACCGCATCAAAATATTTTGTAACAAACTCTTTACTTAATCCCAATTTTTCGCCTTGCACATATGCACGTTCCAGAATTTCATTCCAGCGATTTGTTTGTAAGATGGTAATCTTATTATCTCTTTTATACTGTCCTATTTTTTCTGCTGTCTTCATTCGCTGGCTTAGTATATCCATCAGTTCATCATCGAGATGATTGATTTGCTGACGCAATTTTTCCAATGCCGCATGATATTCTTCAGAGCTCACATCTTCTTTGAGCCATGTCAATCCGCTTAGCATTTCTTTCAAACGCTCCGGTGTGATTTGTTGCTTAGCATCGCTCCATGCATTATCAGGATCAATATGGCTTTCAATAATAAAACCATCCATATCCAAATCAATAGCACGTTGTGCAACATCAGCCAGTATATCTCTGCGGCCGCAAATATGTGAAGGATCATTTATCATGAGTAATTCAGGATTGCGGCGTTTCATTTCAATAGCCAGTTGCCACATGGGTGCGTTGCGGTATTCTGTATTTCCATAACTGCTGAAGCCGCGGTGTATCAAACCAATTTGTTTAATGCCGGCACGTGCCACTCTTTCCACTGCACCACTCCATAATTCTATATCGGGGTTCACCGGATTTTTTATAAGCACGGGTACATCCACGCCACGTAATGCATCGGCGAGTTCCTGTACACTAAATGGATTGACTGTTGTACGAGCACCAATCCATAAAATATCAACATCAAATGTCAATGCATCCTGTACTTGCTTACCGGTTGCCACTTCAACGGTTACCGGAAGACCCGTTATCTTTTTTGCCTGTTGTAACCAAGGCAAACCTTTTGCTCCTACACCTTCAAAACCGCCAGGCTTAGTTCTTGGTTTCCAGATTCCTGCACGCAATACATCCACCATTCCGGTTGCTGCAATCCGTTGTGCAGTTTGCAAAACCTGTTCTTCTGTTTCAGCACTGCATGGACCAGAAATTATTAATGGTCTTTTACCCCATGCCTGTTGCGTAATTTCTTTCATTGTCTGTTCCTGTGTTTGCATTTTACAAATTTAGCCCCTATCCCCTACTTGTCCCGATTATTTCAGGAAGGGGATATAAGAAGTGTTTAATATTTATTTTATATTTTATGAACTAAGCTTTGGTACTACTATTAAACATCCGTTGCCTCTCACTTTTGTACATTCAATTTCCTATTCATCTTTCCGAATAGTATCTTTAATTCTCATTGTTTTATAGTCAATTTGTTTCGTTCTATCAATGATATCAGTATCTCCTTTTCTATAAAATAGAGTATCTCCATACTGGTTCAAAATTGCAGCATCATTGCTCAGGGTATCTTTCAAAACTGTAATAGACTGTCATGGCGTTTCATTCTCAATTTCTGTATCGCTATAAATATCAATAAACAAATAAATTAATGATGCTACAATAAAACAAAAATTCATAATAGCTGAACCAATCCAAAAGAGTCCTAATGTCTCATTCTTTCTTTTTATTATTCCATACACAAACCAACCTATACAAAAGAAAAATAACAAAAATATAAACAAATGACTCAGACCAAGACCATGGGCATATCCCCCATCAAAATATTTCCAAATTAATCTAGAAATATAATACCCTCCTAGAAATGTGAATACTGAAGTAATTATACCCGATATAATAGAATTTTTTTTCACTAAAGATTGATTATTTAATAATCTTCCCAATCCTGTTTGCATTCTCCATCAACTCAACCAAATATTCAAAATTCTCTTTTTCCAGAGATGCCTTAAATTTTCTTAACTGGCTGATATGTTCATTTAATACATCTAAAACATTTTCCCTGTTCTGCATAAAAATAGGTGCCCACATGGCAGGGTTGCTTTTTGCCAGCCTTACTGTACTTTCGAAACCTGCAGAGGCTAATTCAAAAATGGCATTCTCTTCTTTTTCTTTTTCCAAAACGGTATTAGCTAAAGCAAAAGATGTGATATGTGATATATGACTGATATAAGCAGTATGCACATCATGATCATCCGCATTCATATAAAGAATATGCATTCCAAGCTGACGGTAAATATCTTCAATGATTGATACAGCATCGGCATCACTTTTTTCTTTTTCACATATTACACAGGCTCGTCCGGTAAATGCATCCCGAACAGCAGCTTCCGGACCGCTATACTCTGTACCCCACATTGGATGTGTAGCTACAAATCTTTTCCGCATCGGGTGATTAGAAAGTGTAGAACATAATAGATGTTTGGTGGAACCGGCATCAGCCACAATCTGTTCATCTTTTATCAAATCCATAATGGTTTTCATAACCGGCACTGTTACATCTACCGGTATTGCTACATATATTAAATCACTTTTCTTTACTGCCTCTTCCAGTGGCAATACTTCATCTATGATTCCCAGCTCTATTGCTTTTTTTGCACTTGCTTCAGTACGGCTTACTCCAATTATATGTTTTGCAAGTCCTTTTTCTTTTAAGGATAATGCAAAAGAACCACTGATTAAACCAACCCCGACTATCGTTACATTATTAAACATCTTAATTTATTATTGACTTTATACGCTGAATACTTTCTTCAAATTTCCCGACAGGGCTGCATAGACTCACCCGTATAAATTTATTACCTGCACTTCCAAAAATTCCGCCGGGTGTAATAAATACTCCTTCTTTTATTAAAATTGTGTCACTTAACTCAAATCCATTTTTATAATTGTCCGGTAACGATGCCCATACAAACATGCCAGCTTGTTGTTTTGAATAATTGCATTTTAATAAATCAAGCAATTCAAAAACTTTTATTCTTCTTTCATTATAAATTTTATTTACTTCATCATGCCATTCTTTACCAAGCGTCAATGCTTTTGCAGCTGCTAACTGAATTGGTAAAAACATGCCGCTGTCCATATTACTTTTAAACCGCAGCACTTCTTCAATTCTTTCTTTTGAGCCACACAACATTCCCACTCTCCACCCAGCCATATTATGCGATTTGCTTAATGAGTTTAATTCAATCACACAATCTTTTGCACCTTCCACACTTAATAAACTCATTGGATTTTCATTCAAAATAAAG
This sequence comes from Bacteroidota bacterium, assembly GCA_031423175.1. Classification (GTDB taxonomy): domain Bacteria; phylum Bacteroidota; class Bacteroidia; order Chitinophagales; family Chitinophagaceae; genus VBAR01. Next base: position 164 of record JANPEU010000050.1, on the reverse strand, counting down.
CTGTAGGGATTATCATGAATGATTAGAATTTTATTTTTCTTTCCAAACGCCACTAATTTTTCAAACAACTCTTTCGTGGGCAACTGCCCTGTTGGCATTTGAGGATAGTTGACAAACATCAGCTTCACTTTTTTCAGCTTACTTTTTTCCAGTTTATCAAAATC
>JANPEU010000049.1:0-5456 GCA_031423175.1 Bacteroidota bacterium | reverse complement strand
CCCAAGCCACATCCATTACCAGATTAATTCTGATAACCGAAAATTAAAATTTTCAACAAAGCTGCATCTGCTGATTACAAAAAATCAAACTTGCAGCTTTCTTTATATTTGATCCATGCAGTTGCAGATAAAAAATTTATTACCCACTTATTTTGATGAAAGTCGAAAGAATAACTCTGAGGTATGGGGCAAGGAATTAATTTTTAATGCCGGTGAACTGGTAAAAATTGTTGCTCCATCCGGCAGCGGCAAAACTTCATTGATTCATTTCTTGTATGGAATCCGGCAATTGTTTTCCGGAAATATCCTATATGATAACAAGGATTTGAAAAATTTTTCAATTGAAAATATAGCCGCATTCAGAAAAGATAATCTCAGCATTGTGTTTCAGGATATGCGTTTGTTTTCGCATCAAACCGTATGGGAAAATTTAGAAATAAAAAGACAACTCAATCCATTTCATTCGCCTGAAAAAATACAGGAACTATGTGAACGGCTGGGTATCGGCGATAAATTAAGTTCGATTTGCAGTAATTGCAGCTATGGCGAACAGCAACGGGTTTCCATTATCCGGTCATTAATGCAGCCTTTTGATTTTTTATTACTGGATGAACCGTTCAGCCACCTGGATAATGCCAATTCAGAAAAAGCAATGGAACTAATTTTAGAAGAAGCAAAAAAAAGAAAAGCATGTGTGTTGTTTGCAGATTTAGAGAGAGTAGAATTTTTTCCTTACACCCGTATTTTACATTTATAAATGAACCCGTCTTTCAAACATATAAAACCCTTATTGCAAACGGATGGAAATAAAACCAGCCGTTGGTTTTCTTATATTGGTTTATGTATCGGCGTTTTGTTATTACTCTGTTCGATACAGATGTTTGTAAACCTGCAAAGTTTATTAAGACAAAATTCTACCCGTAAAAATGGTTATGATTTTATACCCGTGAGAAAAGCAGTAACCAACGAAACAATGGGTAATGCGGAACTGAATATGTTTTCGAAAGAAGAAGCAGATGAATTGCGTAAACAATCATTTGTAGATGGCGTTGCGCCTTTGATTGCAAATAATTTCCGCTTGCAGTTAAGTGCCGGCCGTGTACTGGAATTTGAAACTGATTTTTTTATTGAAGCTATTGCCAACGAATTTATTGATACGGTTCCTGCTTCATTTATCTGGAAAGAAGGCGATGAAACAATCCCAATGATTGTTTCATCTGATTTTTTGGAGATTTATAATGTGTTTGCACCCGGCTATGGTTTACCACAGCTTTCCGAAGCCACCATTTCATCATTGGTACTTACAATAAAATGTTTTGACCGGCAGCAAAATGAAATTTTATTTAAAGGAAATATAGTGGCTTTGAGTGATCGAATTAATTCCATTCTCGTTCCAAAAACTTTTTTAGACTGGGGTAATACAAATTTTGGAAACAAGCCGGTTACAAAAGCATCGCGGCTTTATCTAAAAACAAAAGATGCAAACAATCCGGAATTACTCAGTTTTTTAGAAAAGAAAAATTATAAACTGAATAAAGACAAAACAAGATTTGGAAGGGTGAAGCAAGTATTACAAGGTGTATTCACAGGTCTTGGCTTTTTTGGTTTGATGGTGGTGATTCTTGCTTTGTTATTATTTTCTTTTTACCTGCAGCTCTTAATTGCAAAAAGTAAAGACAATCTTCAACTATTACTCACCATCGGTTATTCACCGTCCTGGTTGAGCAGCAATGTTGCAAAACAATTTATCCCAGTATATATAATTGTAGTGTTAGTCGCATTGGCTATTACACAAGTTTTACAATGGAGTTTTCATCATTTTGTAATGTACAACCGACCGGAGCTTTCTTCTTTTATTCACTGGTCGCTTTTGGCAGTTACGATGTTGCTGATTCTTTTATCCGTAATCACCAATCACCGGTTGGTAAAAAAATTATTGCATAATTTTTATAAGCAGTCGCAATAAAAAAGGGTGAGAAAACTCCCACCCAAATTTTTTTTTATAACTAAAGCTTATTACTTTCTATACCGCCAGAAAATACCAGATAAGGATATGCCTTCTGTTTTGTCACCTTCCATATCCAAATCATTTACCTGTACCTGGAGTTTAATTACTTTTCCGTCCCCGTTTCTTTTAAAAGTAGCAACACCTGCATAAGCGACAATTTCAAACACATCTGTACCTGTGCGTTTTAGTTCTGTGCTACCCATAGCTGAGGATGCCATTAAAGTTCCGCTTTCAACAGCAACTGTAATTTCGGTAACAGGATTACCATCGGCAAATTTATACTTACCGGTAAATTCTTTTAAAGAATCTGCCGGTGAAGGAGTTTGAGCATTTGCAAAACTGATGGCAAATAAAGTAATCGCAAAGAATAATATTTTTTTCATGATTGTGTTTTTTTAAAGACGAAAAATAAAGAAAAATGTTACAACAAAATGCATTTTAACTGACTTTCTCATAAATAATTGCTGCCCCCTGACCCAAACCCACACACATCGTTGCTAAGCCATATTTTACATTCCTTTTTTTCATTTCATATAATAAGGTAGTGGAAATTCTTGCACCACTGCACCCAAGCGGATGGCCCAATGCAATAGCACCACCATTTACATTTACTTTCGTGCCATCAAGATTCAGCTCCTTAATACAGGCAATACTTTGCGAAGCAAAAGCTTCATTCAATTCTATTAAACCAATATCTTCTATTTTTAATCCAGCTCTTTGCAATGCTTTTTTAGTTGCCGGTACCGGACCTATTCCCATAATTGCCGGCTCAACCCCTGCCACTGCCATTGAAACTATTTTTGCCATCGGTATCAACGAGTATTTTTTAACCGCAGCTTCACTTGCCAGTAATAAAGCAGCTGAACCATCATTAATACCTGAAGAATTTCCTGCTGTTACAGTCCCGTCATTTATAAATGCAGGTTTCAAAGCTGCTAGTTTTTCTAACGAAGTTTTACGTGGATGTTCATCATTCGTTACCCAACTTATCAATCCTTTATCATTTAATTCCACTGCAGTTATTTCATCATCAAATTTATTAGCTGCTTTCGCAGCAAAATATTTCTCTTGCGAATTGAATGCAAACAAATCCTGTTCTTCCCTGGAAATATTCCATTGCTTCGCCACATTCTCAGCAGTTTCACCCATTGTAAAAGGATAATAAGAGTCAGCCAGTTTAGGATTAATAAAACGCCATCCCATTGTAGTATCATATAGCTGCGCATCACGGCTAAAAGCTGCATTTGATTTCGCCATTACATAGGGTGCTCTTGTCATACTCTCTACACCACCTGCAATAAAAATTTCACCATCGCCACACATGATTGCTCGTGATGCATCAATAATACTTTGCATACCCGAAGCACATAAACGGTTTACGGTAACACCCGCAACACTTACTGGCAAGCCAGCAATCAAAGCAGCCATCCGTGCAACATTACGATTGTCTTCTCCACTTTGATTGGCAGCACCAGCAATCACTTCTTCAATCGCATTCGCATCAATCGCCGTATTTCTTTGCATCAATACACTAATCACCAGTGCTAATAAATCATCGGGTCTGTAAAAAGACAATGCACCGCCGTATTTTCCGATTGGTGTACGAACAGCGTCTATGATATAAACATTTTTCATTTTGTTACCAGCTTTTGAATGTCTATTTGGCATTCGTTGCGTCGCACTCTTGTGCATTCTGTTCGCTTTTCAGCAATCGTAACTCCGAATTTGAATTTCACTATTGTAAGAAAAAAATCTTTATCTTATTTGTTAACAACTAATTTTTCTTTGACTCACAAAACTCTACTACAGCTTCCATAATCATTTTACCTCTGTCACCTAAGAATATTGCTTGTTTTAAATCATTACAAATAATAGTCAACTCCTTTTCAGGGATGCCTGGATTATCTTTTGAAACCATTACTGATACGCCATTGCTATTGGATAATTGTCTGCTACTACCAAATTGATATTTTCTAATTCTTGCAAATGCTCTATTTGATAAGGCTCTTTCGAGAAACGGTTCAAATTTTAAAGCCTTATCAAAATCAAGAATTGCTTCGTCAAATTGGAACTCATTCAATTTAACTGTACCCCTGGAGAAATAAGCTTCTGCATTTGCACTATCAAGTTCTATCGCCTTCGAATAGTTTTTGACGGCGGTTTTATAATCACCCTCTTTATTACTTATATGCCCTTTATTCATGGCTTGATTTACCTTATCAAGTTGCTTGTCTGAAATGGTCTTTCCATTCTTGGTTACTTCTACTGCCAATATTTTGCCTGTTGAATAATAAACTATTGTTTCACCTTCCATGTTTCCATCTTTAAAGGTGCTTCGCTGTTTCACCTGGCCATTAGGAAAATACATTTCCCAAACTCCATCTTCTTTTCCATTTACAAATTCCCCTTTTTGCTTTAAAGTGCCATCTTCGTAATATTCTTTTTCCATACCATTTTCAATTCCATTGGAATAAACCCTTTCCATTTCTAATTGTCCATTTTGATAATACATAGTCCGATGCCCTTCTGCTTTACCACTTTGAAAAGTCCCTTCTCCTTGCTTTCTGCCGCTATAATAGTAGTCTATAAATTTCCCACTGTATGGATTGCCCCGATAGTACCAAACACCATTTTTTCTTTCCATTTGTTTTGAAGATGGTATTTGCTTTAATTGCTGAGCTCTTTTACGATATTCTTTAGTGAAAATATAAATTGCCCCATCGAATTTTTCATAGCCCAAAAGTCGTAACGTGTCTTTGTTTTTAATGACAGTTACGTCCGCAATATCAATTTCAAGAATTTCATTCCCTTCTTCAGGGTCTTCAATTACTGGTATTGAGTCAACAATATAAATGACATTTTCAGGTGGGCTTTGTCCAAATGAATGTAGTTCCAATAAAAACAGTCCGAATATAAAAGGTAAAATTTTGAACATATTCTTTTTGAATAATATTGCCTCTAACTCTGTGGCAAATAACACCACAAAGAAAGCAAATACGAACGAAAAATCAGGAGCAAAGAAAGAAAGACCAAAGCTTATCTTTGCGCCGATGGAAGAAAAGGCTTTAAAAAATATAAGACATTTAAATTTACAGGAATTAGAAGAGTATTTTGAAACCCTTGGCGAAAAAAAATTTCGTCCCAAACAGGTTTATGAATGGCTCTGGCAAAAACATGCACACAGTTTTGCCGATATGACTAACCTGAGCAAAGAATTGCGCCAAAACCTTGGAGAAAATTTCACGTTGCCTGCACTTACCGTTAAAGCCACCCAGGTTTCAGAAGATGGAACCGTGAAATCGAGTTTTAAAACACACGAAGGCTATTTGATTGAGGGTGTTTTAATTCCAACAGAAAAAAGATCCACGGCTTGTGTATCCTCTCAAATTGGTTGTTCACTCAGTTGCAAGTTTTGTGCTACCGGGTTTATGGATAAAAAACGCAATCT
>JANPEU010000048.1:0-2661 GCA_031423175.1 Bacteroidota bacterium | reverse complement strand
CTTTAGAAATTATTTCACCAAAATTATCATACAATGGGTGTTGCACTAATTGTGCTGGTTTTTCTTCTTCGAAAATTCTCAGATCACTTAGCACTTTTTCACTCATCGTAATAAAAGCATCACATGCTTTCAAAAAATATTTTGTAAAAGGTTTATCCCCGAACCTTTTTTCATGTGGTATTATATTGTCAGCAATGCAAACAATTTTTGTATGTTTATTCTTTCTTACCCTCCGGAGTATCGTGCCAAGTGCAGGCCCCATCAGGGGTAACCAAAACCGTACAACAATAATATCCGGGTTTTCTTTTTTAAGCCGGTTGCCAATTTTAATCCAGTTAAAAGGATTGACCGAATTAATAACAGTACGAATGGTTAGACCTTCGGGGGCAGGTTCCGATGTGTACTGCGTAGTTCCGGGAAAAATAAAATCAGGATATTGTAAACTAAAAGAGTAAATGGAACAATCATGCCCGTTTTGAATAAATTCTTTAGCCAGCCTTTGATTAAAAGTAGCTAAACCACCCCGTAACGGATGAGCCGGACCAATGATTATAATTTTTGACATTATAAACCTTGTTTCTTTTCTATGAGATAATAATTTCTTCCCGGTGAATTACGGGAGATCAATTCGCCAATGAAACCTGCAAGAAAAAGTTGAACACCAATAATAATGGTTGCAAGCGATAAATAAAATCCGGGGCGGTTGGTTAAAGCAAAACCGGTTGGATCAATTATTTTTGAAATGATTAAGTAAATGGAAATACCAAGACCTGTTAAAAAGAAAAGTGAACCCCATAACCCAAATAAGTGCATCGGCCGTTTACCAAATTTTCCGATGAACATAATGGATGCTAAGTCTAAAAATCCATTTACAAAACGTTCCCAACCAAATTTTGTTACGCCATATTTTCTTTTGCGATGCTCAACAACTTTTTCTCCTACTTTTTTAAAACCCGCCCATTTTGCCAGTACCGGAATATAGCGGTGCATTTCGCCATATACTTCAATACTTTTTATCACTTTGTTTTTATAGGCTTTTAATCCGCAATTAAAATCATGCAATTTTATTTTTGTCATTTTCCGGGTAACTGCATTAAATAATTTGGAAGGAATATTTTTGGTCAACGTGTTGTCATATCTTTTTTTCTTCCATCCGCTAACAATATCAAATCCATCTTCCACAATCATTTTTCTCATTTCCGGAATTTCATCAGGGCTATCCTGCAGGTCAGCATCCATGGTTATTACTACATCACCTGTAGCTGCTTTAAAGCCTTCGTTTAATCCGGCACTTTTTCCATAGTTGCGTTGAAACTTAATTCCCTTTATACAATTATTTTTAATACTCAATTCTTCTATTACATCCCAGGAATTGTCATTGCTTCCATCATCAACAAAAATAATTTCGTAACTGAATTTATTTTCATTCATTACTTTTTCAATCCATGTAGATAATTACGGCAAGGATTCGGCTTCATTAAATAGTGGTATGACAATTGAAAGATCCATTATCTCATTTGGTTAGGATTATTAAAGTCGTATTTCTTTTTTAAAATACTTGCACTGATTAACGATGTTAACATTCCAAAAATTAATGTGATAGCGATACCGGTAATCACCTGCCGTACGGGGTTTTGATTTTCTAACTGTTCCATCATTTTTTGACGTTGCTCTTCAGACATTTTTAAATTTTCATAAATATGTTTTGTTAATTCAAGGGCTTGTTCCCTTGATTCCGGAGCAATCACATAGCCATATAAATAGGAGAATGCAGATGAAACGACTGCTATTATTAATGTAACTGTTAAACCCTGGCCTACTAAATTTTTATACGTAAACTCCGGGTTATACAGGCGATAATCTTTCATTGATTTTACGATGCAGGTTACATAAACTCCCCCGATGATCAGTAAGGTCATAATAGAAAACCCCAATACTTTCATTACATTAAAACTCTCCGGATTTAATGCTCCTTTTTTGAGAGAGCTTAAAACCATGAACTGCATTACGATACCCAGGACTACTAAAATTATTGCACCTATAATGCCGTATTTAACAGCAGGATTTGTTTGTTTCATTTTAAAAAATTTAAAAGTACTTGTCCTTTGTTTATGATGCCAATCACTTTTCCTTTCAATTCTTTTCCAAGAAAAGGAGTGTTCTTTGATATTGATTTTATATCATCTTCTGTAAATATCCATTTTTTATCCGGAATAAAAAGTGTGAGGCAGGCTGTTTCGTTCTCTTTAATTGTAACCGGATTCAAACCAAAAATTTTCCTTGGGTTAGCAGAAAATAATTCAACAGTTCTTTCAACTGATAACCCTTCAACAGCGGTATTAATAACTGCATAAGCTGTTTCCAAACCAATCATTCCATTAGCTGCATATTCAAACTCTACCACTTTACTATCTTTTTCGTGGGGTAAATGGTGAGTGGCTATACAATCAACGGTGCCATCTTTAACGGCATTTATCAACGCATTTTTTTCTTCAACAGTTCTTAACGGAGGATTTACTTTCAGGTTTGAATCATACTCATTTAAATCATTATCAGAAAAAAATAAATGATACGGTGTTACAGAGCAGGTAACTGCTATCCCGCTTTCCTTACTTCTTTTTATATATTCTAACGATTTATTTGTAGTAACTGCTGTAAAAT
>JANPEU010000047.1:0-2034 GCA_031423175.1 Bacteroidota bacterium | reverse complement strand
TCAAAATTGTGTAAGATAAAATACTTTTACCAGCCATTTCCTAATAATAAAAACTATGGAAGTCAAAACGGATACCAAAGAAAAATTTCATGTCATCACAGTACCGGATTCGGTTTTTTCGGCTGATGTAGCAGCCAACATGGCTGCACTATTTGATACCATAATCGCCAGCCCTGTAAAAAATGTTATTCTTAACTTAAAAGAGGTTGCTGAACTAGATGAGCCTGCCAGTGAAATATTGGTAAAGACCCAGCAAAAATTTTATGATCAGCATGCTTCCTTTGTTATTTGCGAAATGCAAAAACAGGTAGAAGAATTTTTAGACAATCTTAAATTACTTGAGCTTATGAATTGCACCCCTTCTGAGTCGGAAGCCTGGGACATAGTTCAAATGGAAGAAATAGAAAGAGAACTGCTTGATGATTCAACTATTTAGAATTGAATCTTAGAACCTGTCTAAAAACGTGATTTGAAATATCCTTTGTGTCCTTTGCGCTGTATTTTCTTCGTGTTCTTTGCGGTTTTGTTTTATTTTTTAACCACAAAGGACGCAAAGTGATTCGCAGAGAGCACTAAGTAAAGGCGATATAACATTTCTATATTTAAATTTAGACAGCTTCTTAGTGAAATTAAATTTACAATACGAGTCATATTTGTTCCAATATTTACAAACTCAATCAGGCTAAGAATAAAAAAGGGAAAGCAAATGCTTCCCCTGTACCGTTCTATTGTTAATCTCTCCTGTTATAATTTCTATTGACTAATAATAAATTTTTGTGTTTTAATCTCGCCTGTTTCTTTGTCCTGAATTCTTACTGTATAAATTCCAGGTAAAAGATTTTCTGCACTGATTGTATTTCCTGTAAACTGTTTCCATTGTTTTACAATGCGGCCCATAAAATCATTTATACTTATATCCCGCCCTGCTCTTGCATCATCAAATACAATATTTACCTTTCCTTCATATCCCGGGTTTGGAAAAATAACCACCGTATTTTTTTGACCTAAACCCAAAACCGATCTTATTTCACTCACCCGTACTTTGTCTTGCAGGTCTGTTTGTAAAATCCGATACTGCGTAATTCCTTTGTTTGTATTGGGATCAATATAACTATAGTTGAGGTTTATCTGGCTGTTGCCACCAGGTGCAAGGCTTTGAAGAAATCCAACATCACCAAAATCTGCATTTCCCGTTTTTCGTTGAACCCGGAAACCCTGATTCAATTGCTCGTATGTAGTAGTCCACTCAAGCTGTGCATTATTTCCAACCCGCTTAGCTTTAAATTCATAAAGATTAACCGGCAATTGTATTTGCGTTAAATAATTAAAACAGCTTAATCTAATTCCATACTGAGAGGATGGCATACCGATATTACCACCCGCATTATAATCATATCCCAACCGGAAGCTGACACTATACTGAGGATTTGCAAAGCGACCAGCCATAGCAAGCTGACTGCATTTCGAAATTCCGGATCTATCGCACAACGAACTTATACTTCCCAACCATTTGTCTGAGGCATCTGTATAGTTTACCAAATTCAATTCTGTTGATTGATCTAGATTGATTGAAGGATTACCAGCTGATAGTTCTTTTAAATAAACATTTTCCCTGTACCAACTGCCCGTTGTGCCCGTATTTATATTTCCAGCATTACTGCCATCAATATCATAATTTAAAACACTGAGATAAGAAAGGTTGGTAAGTAATGAATAACCATCACCGATACCAGCTTTAAAAAACCGAAGTGTGAACTGAATATACCCTTTACGATCGTTCCCATTTAATTGAATATCGCTTCTTAAAATTGGCGAAAAAAAGGATTGAACCGAAATGCCCGATTGATCCTTTGCTGCATCATCATCTATTTTCTCTAATTGCGCATTAACCACTTCATCAATGGAGATGGTAGCATTAATCTCCGTACCAATGGAATTTGTAATATCGGCAAATCGCCATACCGAACCGGCACAAGTGCCATCCAAACATCCATTTCCAGAAATATAAAGTTGAGCGTTTTTGAAACTAGAAAC
>JANPEU010000046.1:0-5245 GCA_031423175.1 Bacteroidota bacterium | reverse complement strand
AAAACTTTCAAGAAAAATTCAATTTGAGAGGGGCGAATATTTTTCATTGAAAGCACTGGCTAAATCTTATTCTAAAATCGGTAATTATCCCCTTGCACTTGAATACAATCTTCGATTACTTGAGATAGTAGAAAAAAAAATAGAAAAAGAAGATGACCCACGGAAAATGGCCATTGTGTTGATAAGTATTGGAACTGTTTATGCATATCAGAATGATTACCGCCAGGCGTTGTACTATTATTATAAATCTGACTCAATTATCCAGAAAAACAATATCAAGGAATTAAAATATTATAGTTATGTCAATATCGGCGACTCCTATGACAGGTTGAATATATTGGATTCAGCCTTTCTTTATTACAGTAATTCCAAAAGAGAAGCAGATTCAACTAAAAACTCAAATTTGATTGGTGCTTCATTTGCCGGGCTTGGCAATATTTACCGGAAGCAATCCAATTTTCAGTATTCGCTTTTGAATTATAAATCGGCAATTAATTATTTAATGATTGCAGAAAATGAAGAACAGATTTGTGAAGTGAATCTTGGTCTGGGTAAGTTGTACAGTTTATTTAAAAACTCAGATTCTGCAATTTTTTATACTAAAGCTTCATTTCTAATGGCTAAAAAAGATGGTTTTTTGCTACAACAATTAGATGCAGCTAAATTTATTACTCAGATTTACAGTGAAGCTAGAAATATTGACAGTGCGTTTACCTATATAAATATTGAAAAGTCATTGAATGATTCACTAAATAGTAAGGATAGAATCAGACAATCGCAGATTCTATCAAGTAATGAAATTACAAGGCAATTAGTATTAGCAGAAACAAAAAGTAGAGAAGAAAAAGAGAGAAATGACAGGTTACAATTATTATTTATCGGAATATTTATTCCCGGATTTTTCCTGCTTACTCTTTTTTTAAGCCGGGTAAAATTACATATCCGTGCAATCAAGTTACTGGGCATTCTTTCATTGCTGATATTTTTTGAATACCTCACCTTATTTTTACATCCAACGGTTGCAAAATTGACCAACCACACTCCGATTTTTGAAATATTAATTTTTGTAGCAATTGCTGCAATATTAATCCCCATGCATCACCGTGCAGAACAATGGATGATTCATAAATTAATACATCACAGAAAGCCACATGCTGATAAATAAAAAAACTATCTGAAAAAACGGAAATTCCGGAATTCAGATAGCCTGATTCAAAAACGAATTTTAAATTAATCCTACTTCGGAGGATCAACAATTGGTCTTGTTGCAGCCGTATCAATCATACCTTCTTTAGGAGGATCAATTGGTCTTGTAGAAGCATCCTCAACTTTAGCCGGCTCAGCAGCAGCTTCTTTTTTCTCATTATTGCAGCCTATCAGAATAAAAGAAGCAAATAATACTCCGCCAAGAATTGCTTTAAAAGCATTTTTAGGTGATTTTCTTATCATTTTTATTTTGGTTTAGAGCATAATTTTACGACAAGATTTCAGCATTACCAAAAAAAAATAAACTGAACGGATGTAAGTATCTTTTTTCAAAATATGAACGTAGCTTTAAAATTCTCAACTCACTTATAAACCAACTGTTATGTCTTCAAGAATATCCATTTGTCTTTTTATCCTGTTAACAGGTTTGCAGAATTTATCAGCTCAATCTTTTAATCATTTTAAATTTAAAGGACAGGTGGCTAAAGACTCAACAACTTATCAATCATTTTTTGTAAAATTCAAAGATGGCTCCGGCTTTATGCGGGTTAGCTATACAGCTCCGGATACTAAGGAGACAATGATTGTAGAATTAAAAATGCAGGAGCAATATGTGCTGAATGCAGCGGGCATGCCAAATAACAAATTTTTATTTTATAAATCAACCGGCACAGAAATTATTGCAGGGAAAACTGATTTGAAATATCAGCCGTGTTTGTTTTGGTATAAAATAAATTCCGCTACACTTACACTCGAACCCTGGGCTGTTTCAACCGAAGCAGTAAAAATACTTCCGGCAAAAAACAATTTAGTTGAATCTAAGCTTTTAAAAAGTGTAGAATTGGAAAAAAACTTTGTGAAGAATTATTTTTTAGAAAGCGAAGATTTTTACAAAGCCCTTTTTGATGTAAGAACAAAAAACGTGACTGCTGCAGGAAGAACTGTTAGAATGCATGTAATTTGTGTTGCCAATACAAATGAAAAAGTAATCGGCGCCTCCTGTAAAAACGATATGAACAGAGCATTACTCCTTTTTAATACCATTTCCGAAGTTCTGGGATTAGATGAAGAACCTATAATCAAAACTATTTCCGGAGATAAATACAGTTTAAAAGCCGTGGAAAATGAAATAAAAAAATTAGACCCCGATCCAAATGATATTGTAGTTTTTTATTATTCCGGGCATGGCTTTAGAAAAGATGAAGACAAACGTCACTATCCATATATTGACCTGCGATCTAAAACAGATACAGCAAGAAAATCATACCTGGTCAACTCAAAAAACATTGAAGATATTCAGACTGAAATAATAAAAAAAGGTGCAAGATTTAATCTTGTCATTAGTGATTGTTGCAATAGCCTGGTAACAGAGACAAATAAAACCGGCGACCCCATCAGTGAAACTAAAGATGCGGGTCTTGAATTTAGTGAGGATAATTGTAAAGCACTTTTTCTAAATCCAACCCCGCAGTCAATCCTGATTACTGCAGCTAAAGAAAAACAATTAGCAACCAGCAATAATACTTTTGGAGGATTCTTTTCTTATTTTTTCAAAGCTGCAGTGGAAGATCATTTAAGTCCATTAAAGAAAAATATAACCTGGCAGCAGATTATAGATCAGGCAAGTGCTAAAACCACCGAAAAAGCACAACGTACATATTGTTCCAAACCTTATATCAGAAAAAATATCTGTAACCAGGAGCCGGTTGCAGGAATAAAAATTATTAAAAAATAATTATCAGATAGTTCAATTTAATAATCAGCCCTCTGCTTTATTTTTAGGATAAATCTTTTCTTTTAATTTTTTTAGGATGGTATTATTCCACATGTCATCTTTTCGATATTCATCCCAAATTGCATCGGCTTTTAAAATGTATGAATAGGGAAACCCTTTGTCAATTGCCTCTTCTAAATTTTTCCAGGCATCTGTTTTATTTCCAAGTTGGGCATATAATTTTGCAAGGGTATAGAGAGTTGAAAAATCATTTTTATTTTGAGCCATGTATTTTTGATAAAAAGGCAATGCATCATTTGGTTTGCCGGACATTAATTTTAACCGTCCCGATAAATCGGTAAGTTCAGGAATGCTGAATGGATGATTCATTTCAGATTCTTTCATCAATGTTTCAGCTTTGGCAAACGAACCGGAATGAATTAAATACTTTGAAAAAAGTAATTGCATCGTAAAGTTTATTTCTTTCCGGATATATAAAGTATCTAATTGTGCTAAAGCATCCTGATATAAATAAGTCGTCGCATAGGTTTGTGTTAATTTAGTTCTTGTATTCGCATCATCTGGTTTAATCCCAAGTGATTTTTTATAATATGGCGATGCCTTCTCCGGCAATCCCTGCCAAACATATAAATCACCAATTTTATAATTTATATCAGCTACTGCATCCGCTTGTTTCATCAATGAGTCTGCCTTTAATAAATAAGTAATACCATCAGAAAGCGGATGAGCTATCGAATCGGCAGGTGAAATAAATGTATTAATACCAGGCAATTTATTTTTTTCATCATCAAAATTATCAATTAAAAAATTATCATTTTTTTGAATAAGTATCTCCTCTTCTTCATCCGGAGGAAAATATTTTTTATCTCCCGGGAACCCTTTTGGATTAGCAGCTACCAGATCATAGAGGAATAATCCTGCTTTATGAAACCAGGTGGCATCAGTTGGAAATAATTGTGTCATCCTGAAATAAAAAGCATTCAATTCATTTTGCCCTTTTATTTTATCTTCAAAAGCAAAGCTGCGTATTACATTTTCCGCATCCTGAAAATGCCCCGTTTTTTCAAGCATATTCCACAGCTTGAAATAACCACCCATAAATTTTTTATTATCCTTGATAATAAGCTTGTACTGCTGAGCTGCTTCTGTATAATGATTCCAGTTTTCATACAGAGTGGCCAGGAAATAACGGTCTTCAATTTTCAAATAATAACTACTCGTATATTCCTTAAGAATGCAGTCTTTCGATTTTTTCCCGACCAATTGCTTTTTTAAACCTTCTACATGCTTTTTAAAAGTTATGTTGTCGATATAGTTTTTTAAAGCATAATTGAAAATGATCTCTCCCTCTTGCCAGCGTTGCTGTCGAAAGAGGAGTTTTCCGAGAAAATGAAATGCAATTGGATTTTTATTATCCAGAGCAATTACTTGTTTAAATTTTCTTTCAGCCAGTTCAAATTTATTTTGTTCAAATGCCCTTAAACCTAAAACAAAATTTCCCATCACATCAGCTTTACTTATTTCAAGTGAGTCAATATCACAGGGCATCATTACGTTTCTTCCCTCTTCAATTTGTGAATTTCTTTCGCCATCAATACCTGTCGATAGTTTTAAATTGAAAGGTTTCTTCCGTATATCAGCTTCATAAAAAAAAGAATCTGATAATGCATATTCTGTTGTGTTCAGATACACATAACCCAATCGCTCAAAAGGAAGATAATGCCGTGTATTCATTTTAATACTTTTCCGGAACATCTCTTCAGCAGTCATTTGGTTTCCCGTTTTTTCATTTAAAATACCAATGTTCAGATATGTATTTTGATAATCGGGTTGCAATTTTTTTGCGCTGTCAGCAGCCTGTAATCCTTTTTCATATTTGTTTGTATTGGCATATAACCCAGCTAAGTTTGACCAGGGTATCGCCCATTTAGGAGTAATTGTTGTTGCCCGGATAAAATTTTTCTCAGCAGAATCAGTTTGTTTTCTCAATTTATATAACATGCCAAGCTCATTATATATAAAAGCTGCATTCTTTTCCAATGACAAAGCTTTAAGTATTTCTACAAATGCTTTATCAATTAAAGTGTCAGGATTTTCAACAGTCGGAATTTTTAACCGTGCGGCAACTGAACCGAAATAATATTTATCAATTTGCAATGCTCGGTATAATTTATCAGTCGTATCAGTAAGTTTTAAGGCAACTGAAAATAGAGTTGGGTAAATATCATAATTACTACTTTTGCTATTGTAATAACGCCTGCGTTCTAATTCAGCCGCATCGCCATCCAGGTATAAGTTAATTAT
>JANPEU010000045.1:0-1730 GCA_031423175.1 Bacteroidota bacterium | reverse complement strand
GCAGGTAGTTCGCAGTTTTTGTTTACAACAATCCCAATTTTGAGTGGCTGCTTCATAATTAAAATTACCAGGTATCTGAATCTGCTGCTGCTAAAATCAAGTTTACATCTTTGTATGCTTCATCAAGATATAAGAAGCAGGAAGACTGTGAGGAATATTTTTTAAACTTATTTAAGGATTTGGGAAGCGGCACACTTGAATTCATATTAAATGAAATTGTATTGTAGCCCAGTAAAAATGCCAGCTTTTTAATTTTCTTAATCATCGCTGTATTAATATTTTCATAATCAGAGAAATCACCAATCCAGAAAACATCAGTCAACCTTATCCATAAAATAATCGTATCAATCTTTATAAAAAACCGGTCATCCGAATTTTTATAGCCGATATATGCCCCATCTCTTATTACTTTTCCAATAGAAACCTTTAAAGGATTGTTGAATTGAGGTGGGGTTGATATAATATATTTTTTCAAAATAAGTTTTGCATAAGGCAAATACAATTTCAGTATTGATTTGTATCGGTACACCAGTTTTGACAATGGAATCGTTTTGAGTTTCAGTCTTAAATCCCAGCGGTTAATTTCATCCATTTTTTTAAATCCGAGTTTATTTACAAATCCATGTAACGAATTTTCATTTGGCTGACTGATAATAATTTTCATTCCTTCCTCATTACAAATAATGTGGGCTAATTCCGCTAATTGTATAAACAGGTTTTTATTGCGATGTAGTGGGTCTGTCATTAAATCTCCCGACTGTCCAATGCTGATTGCTTTATCCTCTATTAATACATTCATGGGAAAAACGCCGTAATAAGCAGCCGGCTCTCTTGATATATTATGAATGGCGATGAATCCAACTACATTTTTGCCAAGCAGGGAAGTGTTGAATCTTTTCTCTAGATCTTCCGGGGATAAACGAACCTTATAAACCCGGAAAAAAAGTTTTTGCAATAATGGATAATGTAGCTGGCTTAATCTTTCGAATCTGTATTCCGCTGATGATGAACTAATCATTATTGCCTTTGAAGTGATGAATAGTACAAATGTAAACAGGAGTTTGGTCGAATCAAATTTTGAAATAGTAAGATGGCTCCGGATTCCCTTCAGTTTCCGGTACAGTATGAGTATTACCGGGTTTAATTTATTTTTCTAAAAAAACTGTAACCTGTCTGAATACTTGTACGTCATACCAAAATAAAGCCCAACTTTACAACATCAAACCAACAAGTATGAAACGTAATTTATTTGTCGCTGTAGTCTTATCAATAGCTTTAACCTCTTGCCATGGATGGTTCGGCGGAGAGCATATTCATGGTGATGGAAATATAAAAACAGAAAACCGTTCTGTTTCATCATTTACGGGTGTGGATGTAAGTGGTGGATTGGATATTTATGTGAAACAAGATTCGGCAACTTCGGTCACAATTGAAACGGATGCCAACCTTCAGCAATACATTATCACCCGAGTGGAAGATGGCGTACTGCATATTTATCAGGAGAATAATACAAGTATTGAAGGTACAAAAGGAATAACGATTCATGTAAGCAGCCCATCCTTCAATCGTTTTGAAGCAAGCGGTGCATGTGATATCCGCAGCGAGAATAAAATTCAACACACAAACGAAATAAAATTGCATGCTACAGGTGCCAGCAATATTGAATTAGATTTAAATGCACCGAAAGTTTCTGGTGAAATATCCGGTGCTTCCGGATTAAAACTTTCCGG
>JANPEU010000044.1:0-9637 GCA_031423175.1 Bacteroidota bacterium | reverse complement strand
GGGCCGGTAATACGGCCCGAGTATATCGGTTGTAGTTTCACAATCTCCTTCAAAGTTTGTTCCATTAAAACGGATAAAACCTGCTGCGCTTATAGCCATAGCTGTAAATGCTGTGTTTTTAATAAATGTGCGACGTTGCATGAAGTAATTTTTAAATGTTAAGATGAATTATGAATGTACGATTATTTTATTCCAGGCGATATTCTTTTTTAAGCGACAACATTAATTCAACAGTTGCCTGTTTAAGTGGAATATGATGCTTATCATTTTGCATTTTATAAATATAGGTTTCAAATTTTAACCAGCCCACAAACTCTTTCATCAGTTTAGGGTCGTCATTTATTAAAGGTGGGTTTAACTTAAAAACAGAATCCCTGTTTACGTTTTCGCCAATATTAGATGGTATAAGCTGAATGGACGTGTAGCCATCAAAAATTTTAAAATAAAGTTCTTCGATTTTTACAAATTCATTTTTTGACAACTGGTATTCATTTTCAAGTTCGCTTATTTTTTTACTGTATCCACTTATTTTTTGTGATACAATATTGCTCATAATCCGGAGGTTGCCGGACCCCTCCAATTCCCCGATAGTCGTGTTGTTAGAAGAGAAAAAATTTACCCATGTTGTAAACCTGCCATAGTAATACAGCATTCCATTGGTAATGGTTCGTTTTTCTTTTTCCGTACTGTACAAACAAAAACTATCTAGTTTATTGTATGTTAAAATATTGTTTTTTATAACAGCATTTAAAGAAGCTGTATCTTTTTTAAGTTCTTCATATAAATTTGTTGCATAAACTTTTGCCCGTTGATGTTCTATCATATGTTCTCTTTGATTTTCTGCAAGAAAACCAGCAAACACAGCAAGAAACAACATAAGAAACTCCCAGAAATAATGGGTCCATTTTTTACGGGCTGTATGTGTGTGTGCATGTACTTCCATAAATAATTTTATTTCAGATGATATTCTTTTTTTAATGTGCTCAACAGTTTTTCACCTTCGGCAATCATTGTTCTTACCTTGTTCATAAGTACATAATTTGATCCTTTAAGGCTGTGTAACGTACCATTAAAGTCATTGAGGCTGGTTTGCGCACCCGGCAACAATTTTACATTTTGCGGAGGCTCATGAATTGCGCCGGCACTGTCTATCATCAGATCCATCACCTGTCCATCAAAGATTCTGTAGACATGAGGAAGGCTTTGCAGCATATAGTCGTTTTCCCTTTCTTGTGTAGTATACATCTCCCGCACGGCAGCATCATATAAAACCACCGCATCAGCAACTTTCGGTTTTCTGATCAATCGCATGTTGCCGCCATTCTTCAGTTGCTGAATAGTTCTGTCATTGTACGTAAAAATTACCGGTGAAAGCCTTTGCAATTGACGACCAAAGAAGTACAGCCTTGAAACATATTTCTCCCTTTGATAACTGTTCAGCAACAACGAAAGCGAATCGAACATCTCTTTTCTGCGTAGTCTTCTGATCAATATTCCTTTTAAAGCTATTGTGTCAAGCTTTACATCATCAATCATAGAATTAATAAATTGATGCTCCCGCCGGTTTTCTATCTGGTGTTCTCTGAAATTTTCTGCGAGGAACCCGCAGAACACAGCGAGGAACAACATTAAAAACTCCCAGAAATAATGAGTCCATTTTTTACGAGGTCCCGAATGTTCGGGATGAGAGTGAGCATGTACTTCCATAAAATTTTCATTTTTAAATTATTGCTGTTTCAATGAAGCGCAGCCATCCGGCTCTACGCTGTATACGGTACTGACTATTTTCCACCCTTCAGAAGCTTTTAGCAATGTAAATACATCCACACCGCAATGGGAAAATTTTCCGCTTAAACTTAATGTATATGGCATCCAAACAACGGCAATATTGTTATGAATTTTTATTTCATAGCTCAAAGGTTTTTCTTCTATTACGGTTTTCATGGCTACAAGGTTAACCATATCGTCACTAAAGCTCCTCATCGCTATTTTTAAAACATCTTGTTGTGGTCGTATGGTCCAGATCTGTGCATTGGGGTACACAATAGTATTATACAGAGCTGTGTCTTTTGTTTCCAGTACTTTAAAAAACAAGTTTACTTTTCCTAGTATTTCTTTTTTTTCTACTTCATCATTTTGCTGAGCGTAGCAATGAACGGAGGTAAAGAAGAGAAAAGCCAATAAGAATTTTTTCATATACTTTTTTTTAATCGAGGTGGTATTCTTTACGCAGTTCTTGTAAAAGCTTTTGATTGGCGTTCATGTAATCTTTCATTGGTAATGTCCGGGTTGAAACCAGCATGACTTTATAAAACAGAATCATATTGATTGCTTCGCCCTTGTCAAAGGAAGGGAGGTTTAATATGTTTGCCTTAATGATGGTATTGCGTGCCCTGTAGCGGGCAATAAGGTCAATGTTATAAGCAGTTTCATCCAGCTTTCTCAATTCATTCATCCAGTTAAAGTCATAGTGCTTCAAAATAAACGGCTTTACCGGGCTGGCAAAGTATTGGTATTCCTGGTCGTTTCTGTCACGAACATTGTTGATATAGACACTGATGTCGCCAAACAATTTTTGCAGGTATGCACTTTTAAAATACCGGAGTGAACCCGATCCTTTAAGCTGACTTAACACTCCATCTTTCGGCTCAAATGTATAGCTGGTAAAAAGATAAAATACAGTGGTATAGGCTACGTAAAATTCTTTTGGCAAATTTGTTAATGAACTATCCCTTATATAGCTGACCAGGTAATCACAATCTTTTTCTTTTCCCAGTCTGCCTTCTATTTTTTTGGCAAATACAATAGAGTCGGCATACAATTCATCATACAATGCTCGGGCATATTCCTTCTCCCGATCCCTTTCTATCTTATACTCCAACTGGTACTCTGCCAGAAACCCGCAGAACACAGCAAGGAATAACATTAAAAACTCCCAGAAATAATGTGTCCATTTTTTTCTGCCTGTCCCGCCTGATGCGGGAGCGGTGTGAGAGTGGGCATGTACTTCCATTTATATTTATATTAAGGAATTTATTTATCGGACAAGATATTTAAAAACTTCATTGCTTTTTTACAAATCAATGTTGAACCTTCTGCGGGTCGTTTTACTTTAAACGATGGAATGCCTGCATCTAAAATTTCGAAAAGCGTTTTTTCTTTTATATAGGGTTTCACCTGATCATTTACCGATGCAAGGATTAGCTGGTTTTTTCTGCTTAGTAAAAGCATAAAAATAAAAGGTTTGTTTGTACTGTCGGTTACAAATTGATTTACCAGGTTATCTGCATAGGCTCCATTTGATACATCCAATGTGTCTGTATTTATCAGAACAATTCTCCCCGTACTTTTTCTGTACTCCTGCAGCATACTATCCAGTCGGATTCGTTCAGTAGGGGTAAATATTTTTTCATGGTCGAACACTAATGTTTTTTGCTGTGCATTTGTAATCGCTGTAAAAAACAATGCAAAGAATAATGCAAAATATTTTTTCATGAAGTTGTATTAATACTATAGCGAAGCTGTCGTATTATTTTTTAATTTTTTTTGGGCCTGCACCTTCCCCTTTACGGATAATAATTTGTTAGGCGCTGCTTTCAACGAAAGCTCAAACTGTTCCAGTGCTTCGTTGGGCCGTTCGTTTTCCAGCAACCATTCACCATACATTTCAAAAGAAGGTTTGACAATCGTAGGCGGGCCAAACGCATAACTGATTTTGGTTTCCATCTCTACTGCTTTTTTCAAAAATTTTTCTGTTTGCTCTTTATCTTTTTTCAACCATGTCCGCATAGCGTTTAATTCCAGCAGCATCACGGTGGCTTGTTCTATATCGAGTGAATTGGGGAGTTCGGCATTGATGCTTCCACAAAGTTTGGTGCCGGTATTGGAAATTCTTTCTTCATCGACCAGTATTTCGCCGGTCAGTTTTGTTACGATGGCATTCAGCCCTGCTTCATCTTTTTTATAATAGAAATTCATGCCATTGGCAAAATGATTCATGGCACGGGTCACAATATTCAGATCATCCAGTTTTACTTCTATACTGTTTACATCCGTTCCATACTCATTTGTTTCTGCCAGGAAAGTTGATTTCTGGTAAATCATATGTTCTCTTGCACGGCCACTATTCAGTTGGTTGTTGAAAAAATGCATACTGTCAAGAATTTTTCTTGCCATTCCGGGTTGTCCTTTTTGTAAATACCCATACTGCAACCAGTGATAAGCATGATAGTTCAGTGCATCATTGGTTAGTTTTTTTCTATGCATTCTTTGTTCTCCGGCATTCCATGAAATGATATTGGAAGCAATTACTTTGTCCCACATACCCAGGGACAGATAAATATGTGTAGGCATATGTAATGCATGACCGGCACTGGGAGCTACACCCGAATAAGTATCGGCGGTGGTTAATGCCTGTGCTGCATGTGCTGGATCATCATACGCATGAATGAGATAATGCAATGCACCGGGATGTTTGGGATTGCTTTTCAAAACTTCTTTGGCAATTTCTGCTGCTTGTTCGTACACCTCGGTATTGCGGCCCACAGGCACTGAACCTATTAATGCAATACTATAGAAAGCAGCGATCTCATTATTGCCGGTATTATTTTTATAAAGCTCTCCCATATAAGCAGTAAAACTACTGTCCCGCTGAATCTTATTGCCGCTGCCATATAATATATGTATGCCCCGCATCAGGTCTTTTTCAAAATCGGTTTTCGCTTTGGCTATTCTTTCATCTGGTGTGGATGCAAGCTCCTTTAGTATAGCGGTTGCTTTTTCATAATTCTGGTAACGCCACAGCGGATGGTTATGCGTCATGGCTTCGCCCCAGTAAGCCATGGTAAATTCTTTGTCAATATTGATAGCCTTGCGAAACTCTTCAGCAGCATCTACGTATTCAAAACTATGTAGCAGCAACATTCCTTTTTTAAAAGTTTCCTGTGCTTCGGTTTTACCGGTTGCTTTGAAATCTATTTCACCCAACATATCGTTCGGATTCTTTTTGCCGGATGAGCAACTGATGACCGCAAAAATTGCAAACAAGATACAGGATTGAAAAAGTTTGGTAAAAAGCATATCAGTAGGTTTTAGAGAAACTAAATTTACAGAAATAAAAATTAATTAATTTTCCCTATTGTAATATTGGAGTTCTTATTTCAAGTGATATTCTTTTTGTAAAAATGCTATCATATTTTTTGCTTTTTCATTCAGCAATTCCAGCCTGGCTTGTATTAAAAAATTGCTGCCCTTGATCTGGTGGATATAATAAGCAAGATCCTGTTGAATTGCAGGGTCATACGATCTTAGTGGTGGATTTCCGACAGGTCTTTTTACGCCGTCAATCGTTATCATTTCGTTTAAAACAAAAGCGCTGAACATCCGGGATAAAATAGGATCTGCTGCTCTTCTTTCAATACGATCATCTTCCTGACTAAAATAAATTAACTCAACTAATTTTTGATAAGAGATCATACTGTCTGCAGCCTGTTCATTCCTTATCAATCGTAATGATCCGGAATTTTTTAATTGTGTGATTGTTCTGTCATTACTTTGAAACCTGATGCTTCTGATAAGTGTTCTGGCGAAGAAATAAAGCTCATTTTCGTAGCCTTTGATTTGTTGAGTCCTTAGTAGAAATATTAACGAATCCATTCTCTCCATCTTTTGTTTGCGAAAAATCAGGATTTGCCTGATAGAAGCTGTATCCGTTTTTAAATCTTCTATAAATGTCTGTATAAACTTTTTCTCACGGTCTCTTTCAATCTTATGCTCCAACTGATATTCTGCTAAAAACCCGCAGAACACAGCGAGGAACAACATTAAAAACTCCCAGAAATAATGTGTCCATTTATTTCGCGGTGTGTGGGTGTGGGCATGTACTTCCATTGATTATTCTTTTATGCGATATTTTTTTCTGATTAAGTGTATAAGTGAATCTGCGGACGATTTCTGACTGGCAATAATATTGGTTAAATTATTTAGCGTAGTCTGGTAATACAAAATATCATCATGATACTTGGAAAGCAGTTCCGGGTTTTTATTGTCCAGATAGTTTCCTTCATCTATCAGCCTTTCGAATTCGCTATACGGGAGTAATACTATCCTGAAATTCTTTTCGATGTCCTTAAAAACTTTTCGGGCAAGGCTCAAATTAAAAAGTTCCTTTTGGGAGGCTTCATAGATATGGAAATAATTAAGCAAAAAATCATAATGGTATTTGCAAGCATCTAGTCCCTGGTCGTATTGGAGAATGTTGTTTGCCACTTCACGGTTTTTTATCAGCCGGAATCCGCCGCTGTATTTTAACTGCGAAAGGGTGAGTTCAGAAAAATGGATGGTCATATACCAGTACGTATTTTTCAGGGAGTAGATGAATATTTTACGCTGATAACTGACGTCCTGTTGAGGATTTGACAATAAATCCAGCAGAGTGTCGAGTCCATTAATAAAAATACGATTGCCTGCTACAGCCGTATTTATATTGGCCGTATCTTTTTTCAGGTCATCAACCATTGCCTTCATATAAACTTTTTCTCTGTCTTTTTCAATCTTATGTTCCAACTGGTACTCTGCCAAAAACCCGCAGAACACAGCAAGGAATAACATTAAAAACTCCCAGAAATAATGTGTCCATTTTTTTCGGGCGGTATGGGTGTGTGCATGTACTTCCATAAATATTTATTTCATTTTTAAATTAATTCTGTTTCAATGAAGCACAGCCCTCCGGCTCTACACTGTAAACAGTACTAACAATTTTCCATCCTTCAGTAGTTTTTAGTAAGGTAAATATATCCACGCCGCAATGAGAAAATTTTCCACTAAGGCTTAATGTATATGGCGCCCAAACAACGGCAATATTGTTGTGTACTTTTATTTCATAACTCAAAAGTTTTTCTTCTATCACCGTTTTCATGGCGACCAGTCTTATCATATCGTCACTAAAACTACGCATGGCAACTTTTAAGGTATCCTGCTGTGGCCGTATTGTCCAGATTTGTGCATTGGGATATACAAGTGTATTATATAAAACGGTGTCTTTTGTTTCCAGTACTTTAAAAAACAAGTTTACTTTTTCAAGTATTAATTTTTTTTCTGCTTCTTCATTTTGCTGGGCATAGCCTTGCGAAAAAGCAAATAAGAGAAGAAGTGTTAAGATTTTTTTCATGTGCTGTTTTTTAATCAAGGCGATATTCTTTCCTAATCAAAGAAATTAGTTCTGTGGCCAGGGTGTTTAATTCTCTTGCTTTTTTTATCTGGTTCATGTCAACTTTTTTCAGGTATTGAGCCTGGTTGAGTAATTCATTTATGGCTGCGGCACCATCATTAAATAATGGTGGATTATTCAAAGGCTTTGTGACCATATCATAATTATCAATCATCGAGTTAAACACGGTACCATTAAAAACAACACCGGCAGTTTTTCTATACTCCAGTCTCATAAGTTGCTCCTGGCTTAGTAAAAAAACCAATGATCTCATTTTCTGATCATAATTCATGATGCTGTTAGAGACGGAGGTTTTATGAACAAGCCGTAATGCACCTGAATTTTTTAATTGCAGAATAGTGCGGTCATTGGGGAAAAAATCAATATTCATGGACAGGCTCCGTCCATAGAAATAAATATCGTTGAGTTTTGCGGTGTAATCAGCAGAAGAAAGTAAAAAAATTAACGAATCAATCATTTCAACACGTCTTATTCTTGAAAGACTATTGGCTGATAGTTGTGTTGAATCTGATTTTAAATCCTCGAGCATACTGCTCATGTATACTTTTTCCCGGTCTCTTTCAATTTTATGCTCTAATTGATATTCTGCGAGGAAACCACAGAACACAGCGAGAAACAACATTAAAAACTCCCAGAAATAATGGGTCCATTTTTTTCTTGAAGTATGTGAATGAGGATGTACTTCCATTGTTTGGTTTTAATAATTATTTCTTTAAGAGATTATATAAGCGGGTATTAATGTAATGAGGTTTTTCCCATATTTTTTTTGATTGTAAAACACCAAGTGATTCCAGTTCTTTTAAATATTTTGTTGCCGTAATTCTGGAAATACCCAGCCGTTTGGTAATGTATTCTGTTTTACAATACGGATGCTCAAAAAATACTCCCAATAGTTCTTTATTATATGTTTTTTTTCGGGGGGCAGAAGCGGCAGGTTGTTAAAAGGTAATTCAGCTATAATTGGTTTAAGAATTGACATACCAGAAATTTATCATGTAAATGTAGGTTTAAAATTTATACATGATGGGGGCCTCGTGTATAAAAGCCATGCATGGTAAACCCGAAATTTATCAACGGATAAATTGCCAAAAGCCTTTTGGTGGCTGGTGTTATTTCAAGGCCACCCTTTTCTATCATTTTATACTTAATAAGAATATTAAATTTGAAAATCGGGGTGTCTTTTACGGTTGCTTATTGTCAATACATTTATTTCAAAGAAAATAAGTCCACCTACTACAACAATTTCAACCAAGAAATAGATTACTCCTAAAATAGTAAGTCGTGGAAAATTATAAATTACAAGTCCCAATGTTAAACAACTATAAAGTATATTGGCAACAATTATAGCTCGAAGAAAAGGATGCCAATTATTATTTACAAAGAAAAAGCAACAAAAAGAATAAAAACAAAAAAGTAATGCAATTATTGAAAGAATGATAAGCGTCGTCTTTGGCATTCCAAAGTATTCATTGAAAGTTCGCAAAATTGCAAATAAAAGCAGTGCTGTCAAAAGTGCCCCCAAACCGTCAATTAGAAATAGTCTTTTAGGATTTAGCGCCAATTTGTTAAAAAGCTGCTTCATAGCATATTATTTGTTTTACTTTTTAGGATCAATAAATTGTTTCAGTTACTGGATACACTTGCCCCCAACACAGCAAAGGGTAACATTAAAAACTCCCAGAAATAATGGGTCCATTTTTTCCTGCCCCGATGGCTATCGGGGTCTGCTGTATGTGAATGAGCATGTACTTCCATAAAAATTTATTTTATAAAACCCGGCCCATATAATGGTGTTCCACTTTTTGTACCGTTATGTTTTCCTTCTTCGATTACCAATTTTCCATTTACCAAAACATATTTAAAACCAACTGAAAATTGATGCGGTTGTTCAAAGGTGGCTTTATCTGCCACTTCATTTTCGTTGAAGATAACAATGTCAGCCGCATATCCTTCTTTCAAAAGCCCACGATCTTTTAATTGAAATTTTTGTGCAGCCAGTGAAGTCATTCTTCTTATTGCTTCTTCAAGAGAAATTAATTTTTCTTCCCGTACATATTTACCAAGCACTCTTGCATTGGTGCCATAAGTACGTGGATGAGGAAATCCTTTTCCGTTGCTTACGCCGCCATCTGCACCAATCATATTGAAAGGATATTTTATAAAATAACGAACGTCATCTTCATTCATGGAATGGTAAACCATTTGTGCGCCACCAGCCACCATCATATCCAGTATCGTTTCTGCTTCTTCTTTTGGTTTTCCTTTTCTGCCTTTCAGCTTATTGATCTCTGAAATATTTTTTCCATTCAATGTTGTATCGGCACGGTGCATGGCTACAAAAGCATAACTGTAATTTTTATACTTATATTTTTTTTGTGACTCCAGCATTTCCTTTATTATTTGTTTATG
>JANPEU010000043.1:0-31586 GCA_031423175.1 Bacteroidota bacterium | reverse complement strand
TACCTGATATTTTAAAAATTAAAACACATTACGAAAAATTAGACATTGCACAAAGTAATCGCATACATTATTTATGTTTTTCACTACCGCAAAATTTAGGCGGAAAAGAAAAGGATGAAGAACTAAAAAAACTCGTTTTTGGCCCCTATCCCCTGAAGGGGGATAAACAAAAATTCTTAATTTCAGAAGATGACTGAGCTGATTGAAGGAATAGATTTTTATTATAACAAAGAGGGTTTGGTTGTTTTGACCGAACAATACCATCTTGAAAAAGGATATTGCTGCGGTAATGGCTGTTTGCATTGCCCTTATAAGAACAGCACCCTAAATGCTCAGAAGGTGGATTATGAAGTACCGGGTTTCCAAAGCAATATTAAGAATTAGAAAAAATAATTTTTATTTTTATATAATGGCAAAACCACTCTCGCCGGCCGGCAAACTTAAATCAGTAAAACCTTCTGGCAAAAAAGACGAAAGTTTTTTTGAATTGGTATATGAAGTAGCCCGGCAAATACCTAAAGGAAGAGTTACTTCTTATGGAGCAATTGCAAATGCATTAGGCACTAAATCATCTGCACGTATGGTAGGCTGGGCAATGAATGGTGCACATAAAATAAAACCCAAAATACCAGCACACCGTGTAGTAAACCGCAATGGAATGTTAAGTGGCAAGTTTCATTTTGGCTCACCAACTGCTATGGAAGACTTATTAAAGAAAGAAAAAATAAAAGTTCAGCATGATAAAGTTGTTGATTTTGAAAAATTGTTTTGGAACCCTGCCGAAGAACTTGGTTTTTAGACCTGTTTGATTCATTAAAAAAATTAATACAAAATTCGTGGCTATTCCTGTTAAGACCTTTAATCAGAAAGATGAAAACATTTGTGAATACGCTGGTTCGTTTGGCGTATTGTTATCACTCACCTGCCTGGTACAGCATTTTGTTGTTACCCGATCGCTTTGGATAACCCAGCTAATGACCATTGGTTACATCTTTGCAATTATTGCTTTTCTTTTACTGGCGTTAAAGAAACCTGTTGCACCCGTACTCTTAATTATCAGCGCTGTTTTTTCATTCATTACAGAAATAATATGGGTAAAGGGATTTGCCTTTTCACTGGTAGTACTCTTATTGGTGCTTTATAATGTTATTATAGTAGTAGTGCTGTATGTGGAGCAGGTGCCGCAAAAATTAAAACAAAAAAGACAGGCTGAACAAGAAGAAGAGGAGTTGTGGGCGGGTAAAATATAATTAGCGTAATTTTAAAAAGAGAAAATTGGTTTCAGTCCCGAAAATCGGGACAAATTTGGTGAGACTTACAACGAGGGGTTGCAGCTAAGCCCATAGCCTGTACACAGCAAACCTCTCGTGGACACGTTACTTAGTTTGAAGGATGGAAAGAAGACCCCCGAAGGAACTGAAGCTACGTTTTGAATGATAAACCATGATAAAATAAAGTCACATGAAACAACTACTATCACTTTTGACTTTAATTCTTTTTTCTTCCTGTACTGATCCTGGGTCACAATCTTCAGGCGGACAATTAAAAAAAAATGATTCACTTCATAACGATTCTGATATAAAAACCGATAGAATAGAAAAGCTAAGAATTACACTTTTTGACTTGGAGCAAATGTTGAATGATGATAGCCTTGGTGTAGTAGAACGGTGTAAAGGATTTGGACTTAAACCATATATTGATACCACGGCTGAATTTCATAACGGAACCGTTTATTTTGATAGTACCAGCTTTACACAAGAATATTTTAAACGAACAAGAGGAATCGGAATAGGGTATTTTTTCACAAGAGAGGTGCCGGCATTGATTGATATTTCCACTTATTCCGATGGATTTAAAATCCTATACTACTCTTTTCCGATTAGTGAACTCAGCCGCTTTAAGACAGATATATTAAATAAGGCTACAATGGAAAAAGAGGGGGAAGAAAGTATTTTTTATACAAAACTGAATCACCACTATATCAGTGAACGTTATCATGTCAGAAAACAATATAGTCTTTCACTTTCTTATGATGAGAAATTTGCACAAATTAATTTAATGAGCAGTGAATATTGATAGCATTTAGCTAAAAACCATGAAACAATTATGCTGCAGAATCACTCAGACATACAATTAACATCAATAAGACATAAATATGTTACCTTTATAATGCAATATTAATTTTACAATATGGAAAGAGATATTTTAAGAATAACAACATTGCCTTATGGCGAAAGAATGGGAGTAAGTTTATTTTCAGAACATGAAATGAATGTAAATTCAGACAACCCTTCTTCTGAAGAAATACGTAGAAGAAATTATTTAAACAGTTTAACTTCATTATATGAATTTTCATTAGATAATGTTGAAAACTTAACTGATGGAGATTATTCAATAAAACTTTTTAAAAGAATTCCATACGCTGCTTATTTAGTTCACGATGTTGAACCTATTCCCACTTGTAAAACTAAACCGTTATTAAGATTTATAGGGGTGTATGAGACAATTATTTGATAAGACTATTTCTTATCGCTTGGTTTAAGATTTAATACTAACTACCTTAAAATTAATCAATCTTATTCAGTTCGTTCGGGGTCTCCTCAACTCCGAATTAAGTGATGTGTCCGCGATGCGTTTGCCGTGTATTGCCTTGTGCTTAGCTGCAACTCCGCGCTGTAAGACTTAACAAATTTAAAACTATATATGAGTTCTTGTTCTAATTATAATACGGCCTAATCATCCAATAAACAATCACCCCCGTAACAGCCACATAAGACCAAAGCGGAAAAACATATCGTACTAATTTTTTATGTTTCTCATATTCGCCTGTCAATCCACGATAGGCTGCAAATAAAATAAACGGTAATCCAATTCCTGCTAAAGGAATATGTGTTATCAAAATTGCAAGATAAATTTTTCGCATACTACCTACAGCAGTTAATTCTGCTTCGCTCAATCCTTTTATCCCATCTGTCTCTCCATATACGGCTTCGCCGGCAAATAAATGATGGCAGATATAAAAAAGCAAAAACAAAACGGACAACGACATTGCAACCAACATTGTTTTTTTATGCAACAGGTAATTTTTCCTTTTTACAAAAACCAATGCTGCAACTAATAGTACGGCAACAATAGAGTTTGTAATAGCGCTGAGTAATGCAAATACATGTTCATCAAATGGCAGGCTTACTTTACCGGCCAGGTTATATTTTCCTAAAAGCGTAATGACAACAAAAACAAGGATTGAAAAAACAAAAATCAATTGCTTTGCTTTTTTATCATTTTTTTGAAGTGAGGGTTGCAGCATATACTTAATCTCTTTTTTTAAATAAATAAAAAAACAATGCTACCGCCAACATAGCTATTAAAAATACGATAGCTATCAATTGTAGTTTACCGGCAAAGAAGGATTTTTTATTCCGGTCTTTTTCCAATGAGAGATAAATAATATCTCCCGAAAGTTTAGAAACAGATGTAGAATCCAATCCATGATAATAGCCGCGTATATTTCTGTTACGATCTATCAATATAAACCGATCGGTATGTATGAATGAAGAATCCACTCCTTCGCCATCCACCAATCCCAGCTTCATATCATTCAAAGCTAAATCATAAATTGTTTTTTTATCGCCGGTCAGCAACCACCAGTTACCCGGATCTACCTGAAACCGATCAGCCCATGCTTTAAGACGGGGTACTGAATCTCTTTCGGGATCAACACTGAAAGATAGAAACTGAATAAAATTTGGTGATTTATCTCCTACCCGTTGCGCATTTGTTATACTTTCCTGCAAGTGTTTCATATTGGCTGTAAGCGTTGGGCAAATACTTGGGCAATGTGTAAAAAAGAAATTGGCAACAATGATTCTGTTACTGGTATCTGCTACACCATCTTTAACATTCACACCCACAATATCATTCAAAGAAACTTTTTTCCCCTGTTGATTTGTTAATGTAAAATCCGGAAGACGATGCCAAATAGTATCTTCAACATTTTTCCCTTTTTTATTTACAGTTATTACTGAATCATAAATATAATGGCGTGGCACAAGCGGATTGGCTTCACTTTTCTGTTTTATTATGAAATAGCAGACAATAGGCACCAGCAAAGCCAGCATTAATCCATATAAAGCTTTTGTGTTCATATTGTTTTTTCACATGCAGTGTTTCCAAAACTCCCCTCTCCGTAAGGAGAGGGGTTGTGGGGGTGAGGCTCAAAAACATCATCCCGCTTGTAGCGGGATGTATAAATAAATTTGAAATTATGTTGTTACAAAAAAACTCACTTATTCTTTCCCGCTTTTTGCCGGTACCGGTATTTCATGTTTCTTTTCCACCTCAGTTGTCCTTTCCTGAAAATGTTTATCATACGTATTTCTTAGATTCAGGTATGATTTCCCATCCAGGATAAAAGCAAGTATAAACCAGATAAATAATAACAGCGGAACTACTATTGTCATAATCAGGTTTCTTATTTCATCACCCAGGTGCATAAAAATAGAAACTATATAAAATGCTTTGGCTAATGAAAGAATAATAATGATGCCTTTCAAAAATAAATCAAAGCCATGTGAAAAATCGGTTGCATACATTAAAAAACCAAAACCCAGCTCAATTACTGTCAAAACAGATAAAATGATAGTCGT
The DNA here is from genome assembly GCA_031423175.1 of Bacteroidota bacterium. Lineage (GTDB taxonomy): Bacteria > Bacteroidota > Bacteroidia > Chitinophagales > Chitinophagaceae > VBAR01. The sequence continues at coordinate 26,940 of JANPEU010000043.1, read as the reverse complement.
TTTGATAACTCTCTTTTTAAAATCACTATCCGATGTGTGGTGTGCAAACGTAACCTCCGCATGTATGTTCTGTTGATGCTCCATATTTTTTTACTTTATATACTTACCCTTCAATAATTTTTTTTAAATTAAATAAAAACAAAGGAATACAAATACCCATACCAAGTCTACAAAGTGCCAGTATAATCCGGTTTTCTCAATCATCAGGTAATGACCCCTTCTGTCAAATACACCCTGCTGTGCCATTACCAGCATGATGATATTAATAATAACACCACTGAATACGTGAAAGCCGTGAAAACCGGTGATGCCATAAAAATATCCACCAAATGCAACGGGACCACTTTTAGTAATATGCACACCAGCTTCATTCACCATCCCAATCAATTTATCGTTAGGCATTGCAACAAGTTGTTCATGCGTTACTGAATGATTATTAGAATGTACTAACTGTATCAATGTTTCATGCGAAGTATTTTTCAATGCATCCATTGCTGCAGAACTTTCAACCGCCGCTCCCCAGGGATTTGATCTCATTGTTTGTCCGATCAATTCTATTTTACCGTCAATCAATACTGCGTGTTCGCCAGTAATTAGGTGATGCCACTCCCATGCCTGACAACCTAAGAATGCAAACCCACCAACAATTGTCCATGCCATCCATTTCACCACACCTTTTTTGTTTCCCTTATGACCTTCATGTACAGCTAATACCATGGTAACAGAACTCACAATCAATATAAACGTCATCAAACTTACAAATGCCAATGGTAAATTTTTATGCCCAAAACCAGGAAATGCATTGAACACCACGTTTGGATCGGGCCAGAAGTTGGAACTAAAACGGATAGAGCCGTACGAAATAAGAAATGCACTGAATGTAAAAGCATCACTCATTAAAAAATACCACATCATGAGTTTTCCATACTCTACATTAAAGGGGCTCTTACCCCCGCTCCACCATTTTGTTTTATGTACTGTTGCAGTTGAAGACATATTATTTTAATTCATTTTTATATTCTATTATGCCTGTCCCGATTTTTTCGGGGTTACCAGCGACATCAACGCCATTCACCTTCTGTTGCGTCGCTCTCTTGTACGTTCTGTAATTCTACTCAGCATCGTAACCCTGATTTCACTCTTCGTTCATTTGCAAATTTGCACATTAGCACATTTGCACATTAATTACTTTATCCAAAGAAAAAACACCAGCAAATAAATCCATAACAGATCCACAAAATGCCAATAGGTTGCTGCTACTTCCACCGGTACTGAGTTATACGATTTTGTTTTACCAAAAAATGCTTTGAAAAACATTATTAATAAAACAATCACTCCGCCCAATACATGCACTGCATGCAATCCGAAAATTACATACAGAAATTGCCCGGCACCAGAACCTTTCAATTGAATACCCTGATTCCATAATTGCTGAAACCCCATAACCTGAAGCGCAATAAATACAGCACCCAGTATTAAAGTAACTGCAATCAGCAACCTGTAAAAATTCATTTCCCGTTGCTTAAAAGATCTTAATGCCATTTGTATCGTGATACTGCTTGCCAGAATTGCCGCCGTGGAAATCCAGAAAACATCCGGCACTATCACTTCTTTCCATCCTGCCTGGTTGCTTTTTACAATGTATGCACTCGTTAGTCCTGCAAACATCATAACAATACTTCCAATGGCAACCCACATAATAAATTTATGCGGATGTATTTTTTGTCGTTGTTGTGTATTCACAATATCCATATCACTTTTTTTTATACTTTACTTATGTACAACGCCAGCAATATGACCGGCAAATACATATAACTTCCAAACATTACTTTTCTTGCAGATGGTATGTCTAATTTTTTATAGAGCTTTACACATCTTAGTATCATAAAAATATTTGCAAGAACTATTAATAGTAAACTAATCACCCCTGCCACATCGTTATAACTGCACATACCTGTTACAAAAGGCATCAATGTTGCCGGCAGCAATAACATCTGAAAAATAATTGCCTGCAATGCTGTAAATTTTGTTGGCCCCAAATCACTCGGCAATAATTTAAAACCTGCTTTTTCATAATCCTTCCAGGCCACCCAGCATATAGCCCAAAAATGCGGGAACTGCCAAAGAAACTGAATGCCAAATAAAATCCATCCACCCATTGTCAGTTCATTTTCACCAGCTACCCAACCTATCAAACAAGGAAAGGCTCCGGGAAATGCACCCACCAATACTGCAATTGAATTAATTTTTTTTAACGGCGTATAAATAAACGCATATAAAAAAAAACTAAACACCGCAATTCCTGCTGTTAGCCAGTTGAAAAAATATCCAAGTATAAACACACCAGCTATACCACAAATAACTCCAAATATATAGGCTTCCATTTGTGACATACGACCAGATGCTACCGGACGATTTTTTGTGCGACTCATTAAAGCATCCGTATATTTTTCAACTGCCATATTTATGGCATTGGCTCCACCTGTAACCAAAAACCCACCTGCAAAGAGCAATAGGATAAATTTCCATTTATCCTCGTAGTGATCAAAACCAGGAGTGAGCATAAAACTCACCACACTGCTAAACACTACCATAATATTCAGCGAAGGTTTTGTTAACTGCAAATAGTCCCGGCCCCATCCCGACCTTCCCCGAGGGGAAAGGCCACTATCACTCAGCCCTGCATTTCCGAAATTTTTCTGCTCCAAAATAATTTTTCTATTTACAAAACTTCGCTTTCTTTTTTCAAAAATCTTTTATTCATTTTTCAGCCCCATAAAATCATTTCAATAATCAGAGACTTTTAAAGTCTCTCCGCCAACTGGCGGAAGATTTAGTTGGGCTTCTCATTCTCCCCCGGCTTCTCTGTCTGCATAATAAACTCTCTTCCATCTTTACCATAATCATAAGGCCAACGGTGTACTTCCGGAATTTCGCCTTCCCAGTTTCCATGTCCCGGATTGATTGGTGTTGTCCACTCCAGTGTATTTGCACCCCAGGGATTTGTAGTTGTTACTTTTCTTCCTTTAAATATTGAATAGAAGAAATTAAAAACAAATAATAATTGAACAGCAAATACAATGATTGAAACAACTGTAATCATTTTATCTAAATCCTGAAACACATTAAAGTTTGTCCAGATGCTTTTATCTAAATAACGGCGCGGCATACCAGCAAGTCCTTGATAGTGCATTGGCCAAAATATCAAATAGGCCCCGATCATCGTTACCCAAAAATGGATAAAGCCCAATGTCTTATTTAAATAACGACCAAACATTTTTGGAAACCAATGATACACCCCTGCAAACATGCCGAAGAAAGATGCAACACCCATTACAATATGAAAATGTGCAACAACAAACATGGTATCATGCAAATGAATGTCAATCGTTGAGTTGCCCAGAAAAATACCAGTAAGACCACCAGAAATAAATAAACTCACAAAACCAATTGCAAATAACATTGCCGGCGTAAACCGAATATTACCACGCCATAACGTAGTAAGCCAGTTAAATACTTTAATAGCTGATGGCACTGCAATTAATAAGGTAAGCAATACGAAAATAGATCCGAGGAACGGATTTAATCCGGTAACAAACATATGGTGAGCCCAAACCAGGAATGCAAGTATTGCAATAGCAAATAGTGAACCCAACATGGCCATATAACCAAAAATTGGTTTGCGGCTATTTACCGATAATATTTCTGATACCATACCCATGGCTGGCAAAAGAATAATATAAACTTCCGGATGCCCTAAGAACCAGAATAAGTGCTGAAATAAAATTGCACTACCGCCTTCGTTCGCAAGTATTTGTCCATTTACAACTATATCACTCAGGTAAAAACTTGTTCCAAGATTTCTATCAAATAACAACAGGATAGCTCCTGATAATAAAACCGGAAATGATAACACGCCTAATACAGCAGTAAAAAACATAGCCCAGATAGGAAGTGGAAGACGGGTCATCGTCATTCCTTTGGTACGCATGTTTAAAATAGTTGTGATATAGTTTAAACCGCCCAGCAAAGACGATACAATAAATAATGCCATGCTAATAAGCCATAAATCAGTTCCAACTTTACTGCCATCCGACGCCTGATGTAGTGCACTGAGTGGTGGATACATTGTCCAACCGCCACTTGCAGGGCCGGTAGTTACAAACAACGATGAAATCATAACTATACTTGCAGAAAAGAAAAACCAATACGAAAGCATATTCAAAAATGGCGAAGCCATATCTCTGGCACCAATTTGTAATGGTATTAAAATATTTGCAAAGGTTCCACTCAAGCCGGCTGTTAATACAAAAAATACGAGCACCGTACCGTGCATGGTGATTAATGCATAATAAAATTCAGGCTGTATAATACCGCCGGCTGCATAATGACCAAAGAATGTTTCAAGAATCGGAAATGATTGTCCGGGGTAACCTAACTGTAAACGAAACAATACAGAAAACAAACCACCAATGATAGCCCATGCAATACCGGTAATTAAAAACTGTTTACCAATTGTTTTGTGATCCATACTGAACACATACTTGCTGATAAAAGTTTCATTGTGGTGATGTACATGATGCTCATCATGATGAACATCATGCGATGTTTCCACTTCGGGATGTGCATGTATATCGTTACTCATATTATCTGTTATTTTTAAACGGCTTAACCCGTATTATTTTTTACTTCTTTAATTCCAATTTTGCAACAGTCGGTGTTGCTGTTGAATCTTTTTTCGGTTCACTTTCTTTTTTTGCTTCCATTATTTCCGCATACTTGGGTTTTTGTGAAGCAAACCAGATATCAAACTCTTCCTGAGTTTCTACAATCACTGTACCACGCATCCTTGTATGACCCGGACCACACATTTGATCACATGATATTTCGTAAGTAAAATCAGGATTGTCCAAATCTTTTTTCTTTTGCCTGCTGGTGCGGGTTGGTGTAAACCACATGGTTGTTGGTGTACCTGGTACGGCATCCATCTTCATTCTGAAATGCGCTAAACCCACATCATGAATTACGTCTTTCGCATTGATGATTAATTTCACAGGTCTGTTTACCACCAAATGCATTTCGCCGGTTACATACACATCATCATGATTGTTTACATCTTCCCATACCTGACCCAATGGATTTTCGGCAGTTGTAAGTTTATAATATTTCTTTCCAATCACTCCGTCTTTACCTGGATAACGAATTTCCCATTTAAACTGCGAACCTGTTATTTCAACTTTCATTGCTTTATCGGGGGCCTCGCCGGTAATTTTTGTCCAGTAAATAATTCCAAAACCAACCAGCCCGGTTAAAAAGATTGCGGGGATTACTGTCCAGATAACTTCCAACCGGTTGCTATGTGCAAAAAAGTAAGCTTTTCTTTTTTCTGATTCCTGATATTTATAAGAAAACCAAAATAATGCAACCTGTGTAAGTACAAAAACTAAACCCGTAATCCACAGGGTGTATTTCATCATATTATCAATCAATATTCCATGATCAGAATCGGCGCTTCCGAATGGAAGAATTTTTCCTTCTAATCTTTCATTGCAATAATAAACTCCTATTAATCCGAAGATTAAAAACATTAATAATAAAAAAGCATTCACACGGTTATTCTGCTTACGGGTTTTTTCTTCGCCGCGCAGTACACTTACATATTCACTTGCTTTGGCAATCTGAAACACGATCAGGAAACCAAGAGCCAAAATTGCTACTATAAATAAGACTTGCATATTCTTTAATTCGGTATTTATTATTCTTTAATCTATTTTAAAAATTTACCAGTTCAATGCACTCTCTACTCTTTTCTTTAACTATAAACTTTTCAAATTTTTAAACTAATGAACTCCTAAACATTCAAATTTTTCTTTATGTATGATGAATCACACTTTCTTTAATAAACGGATGATTTTTTGCCAGCAAAGGTACTTTAGCCAATGCTCTTCCGGTAAAAAACATAATCGTTCCTACAAAGCCTAATGCGATTGCTAAATCATATAACATTAAAGGCACATGCGTTTCGCCGGTCAATTCATCTTGCATCGGACCAGGAAAAACCATTTGGAAAAAATCTAACCAATGGCCAAAGATGATCATCACCGCCATAAATGTTATCGTACCATAATTTCTTTTCGAACCTCTGCGCATCAATATTAATAATGGTGCAATAAAGTTTATCAACAACATCAGCCAAAAGATTCCGCTATAAGGTCCTTGTGCCCGTGGTTTGAAATAAATTGTCTCTTCAGGAATATTTGCATACCAGATTAGCATAAACTGCGAATACCACAGGTAGGTCCAGAATACAGAAAAGGCAAACATGAACTTACCAATATCATGCAGGTGTTCTTCTGTTGCCAGTTCCAGATAATCGTTATTCTTCAGGTATACAAAATACAAACAGATTAAAGACATGCCTGCGACAAACGTACTTGCAAATGTGTACCAACTATACATGGTGCTGTACCAATGTGCATCAATACTCATTAACCATAACCAGGGAATAGTGGACATAACCGTCAATGCAAATACAACTAAAAACAAAGCTGCCCATACCGTATTTTTCCAGATATATTTTTTTCCTTCTTCATTCGATTTCAATGGCGCATTATCCAAGCTTTGCGAAAGCTTCCGCATTTTTCTACCAAGACCCCACCATGCAACCAGTGTAAGCAATGTCCAGAAAACAAAGAAGTTTTTATTTAAGAAAAATGATTTGTGTTCAAGAATCGGATCTTCCAGTGCATGAGGGCTGTTCCAATGATAGATAGCATGCTGATCAGTAAAAACAATTCCTAATAATACTGCACCGCAAATAACTCCCAATACAGGAACCACTGCAGAAATTGCTTCTGGTATTCTGCGGAATGCTATTGTCCATCCACCCCAGGCAAGTACGGTAGCACAAATAAAAAACATTGAAGCGTTTACAACCAATAAAAAGTAAACACTGTTATGCAGCAACGATGCCCAGAACCTGGCTTGGCTATGCGCATCATCTTTTGCACCATGTGTAACATACAATCCAATAATTGCCAGCACACCGATTGCCATCAATGCCAGTGAAATGGTATTGTAGCGCTTCGGTATTACAAATTGTTCCCTTATTGTCATTACTGTTCGTTTATAATTTCTTTCAAAAAAAACTGTTCTTTTATTTTACCATTACCGTACTATCCGCTTTTGCAATTTTAGCATCAGTTGGTTTAGCCTGCTTCAATTTTATATAAGCAATCACCATCCAGCGTTGTTCTGTATTTAATTGCGATGCATAACTTCCCATCGAACGAATGCCATAAGTTAATGAATGAAACATGGTACCTTCTGCCATTGCATCATATTTTGCATCGCCTACCAGTATTGCTGGTTTAGCGGCATAAGGACCGTTACCATCCTTATACAAAGGTCCATTACCATCCAATTTTTTCCCGTGACAAATACCGCAGTTAACCAAATACAATCTTTCTGCTTCCTTCATATCTATTGCTGCTTTATCCAGTGGATTGGTAACTGTGTATGAATTTGCATAACCCAGAGAATCATTTTTAAATTTATAAGCTGCCATATCTCCCCGTGCAACCGTACCAACTACCGGCAACCGGTTATAAAATATTTTTTCTCCTGATTCATTTACGTCGCTTGTGAATTTTGTTGTATCCAATGCAGAATATGTTTCTAATGCACGGCTATAATACATATCTGGCATATAGGTGCTTCCTGTATCGCGGCGACCTCTTCCACAACTGATAACTGCAAATGTCATCGCTACGCAACCAATAATTATTAAAAATTTTTTCATCCTTATCTTAATTGAATGATTAAGTTCTGTTAGTCTTTATTTTCAAATGGTTTTCTGTCTTTGTCATAACGACCAAGCCACCAACCTGTTTCTTTATGATCAACTTTCACATCCTTAGCACCAGCTGCCAATAAAAAAGCAACCGCTTCTGCTTCGTTTGTTTTATCGGTACACTCCAGTGCCATTACAAAAGTATCATCTGTTGATCTTGGATTGAAATGATCTTTTTTTACGAATGGAGCCAACTGACACAGATAACAAAATGTAAGTACCATACCAACCGAAGCCATCAAGACTGTTAACTCAAATACGATGGGTATCCATGCCGGAAAAGCAAAGAAGGGTTTGCCACCAAATACAATGGGCCAGTCACTGGTTAATGCCCAGGTGATAAAGCCAACAGCTATTGAAGTGCCGGTAATACCATAAATAAATCCTGCTGTATGCAAACTGGTATCACGCAATCCCATTGCTGAGTCAAGCCCATGAATCGGAAAGGGTGTAAACACTTCGTGTATTTTATACCCGGCACGACGAACTTTTTTCACCGCAGGAAATAAAACCGCTTCATCATCAAAATTGCCAACTATAAATTTTTTTACACTCATAAGTTATCTGCTTTTAGCTTTTATGCTCCATGATCATGCCCATGATGATCCGCAAATTCTTTTAAATTCTCTTTTTCCACTTCATCCATTTTTTCTTTCTGTGTATCACCGCTGCGTTTCAAAATATGTTTAATCTCCGCCAATGCAATAACCGGGAAGAATTTTGCAAAAAGAAAATAACAGGTAAAGAATAATCCAAATGTTCCGAGATAAAAACCAACCTCCCAAACCGTAGGCCGATAATAAGTAGCCCATGCCGATGGAAGATAATCACGGTAAACAGATGTAACGATAATTACAAACCGCTCGAACCACATGCCAATATTTATCAGGATGGACATGAAGAAAGTAAGCAACAAACTTCTTCTCATCTTTTTTATCCAGAATATCTGTGGTGACAATACATTACATCCCATCATTATCCAGTAACTCCAACCATAAGGGCTGTTCAGGTTCAAGCGGTTTTCTAAAAATGCAAACTCTTCGTACGGGTTAGCGCCATATATCGCAATAAACAATTCCGTTAAGTATGCGATCCCCACTATAGAACCCGTAAGCACAATAACTTTATTCATCACATCAATGTGCTCGATTGTGATGTATTCTTCAAGTCTTAAAACTTTTCGGGTTACAACCAATAATGTTTGCACCATTGCAAAACCAGAGAAGATGGCACCCGCAACGAAATAAGGAGGAAAGATGGTAGTATGCCAACCCGGAACTACTGATGTTGCGAAGTCGAAGGATACAATTGTGTGAACCGATAATACAAGTGGTGTACTTAATCCGGCAAGCACTAATGATAATGCTTCGTGACGTTGCCAGTGTTTAGTACTTCCTGTCCATCCAAATGCAGCCACTCCATAAAACATTTTTCTCCATTTTACTCTTGCACGGTCACGGAGTGTTGCTAAATCGGGAAGCAATCCACTATACCAGAATAAAAGTGAAACCGTAAAATATGTTGAGATAGCGAATACATCCCATAACAATGGTGAATTAAAATTTACCCAAAGCGGACCTCTTGTATTTGGATAAGGCAATGTAAAAAATGCTACCCACACACGACCCATATGCCAGATGGGAAATTGACCGGCACAAATCACAGCAAAAATTGTCATTGCTTCAGCAGCCCGGTTTACACCCGTTCTCCAACCTTGTCTGAATAATAATAAGATGGCCGAGATCAATGTACCGGCGTGACCGATACCAATCCACCAAACGAAATTGGTAATATCATAACCCCAACCAATTGTTTTATGCAAATTCCATTGACCCGTACCATATATAACCTCCATTGTAACGGATACAATTCCGAAAATGAGAAACAAAACTGAAACTATAAAACCGATCCACCATGCACGGGTAGGGCGAGCTTCCACAGGACGGCAAATATCTTCCGTTACCTGGTGATAATCTTTGCTGCCTACCACTAAAGGTGGTCGCACTTGTGATTCGTATCTGAGTAATCCCATATTATTTGCTTTGAGCAATCAGTACCAAACTGTTTGCCTTTATTTTTTTTATGTGACCAGCTTTCGCCTTACTATTAAACTTTTGTTGCGACGCTCCATTCATCGTCCGGTAATTCTATTCAGCATTTTGCAACACTCACTATATATTTCAATCAATCACTCAACCGCAATTTCTTATTGAACCCCTACGGGGTTCCTTGCTAACTTCTTTTTTACATCACCGGGTTTCACCCGGTGCTATTAACATTTAAACCCCTTCGGGGTTATGAAAAAATGAAATCATTGAACAATCACTTTGTTCCTGATTAAAAAAAGAATAACCCTTTATTGAAAGAACTATTATCTTTTATCTATTAGTTATTAGCTCAGTTAATGCGGAGCTGACTCTTTCAAAACTTCTTTCTTCTCTTCATGTCCACCACCGCTATGTGCTGACTCTATCACTTCATCTGTATTTCTCACTTTAGCCAGATAGCTCACATTTGGCAACGTATGTATTTGCTCAATTACATAAAACAAACGTTGCTCATTATCTTCTCTTAATTTACTTACTTCACTTTCTTTATCATGTGCATTTCCAAATACAATTGCCTGAGTTGGGCATGCAGTCTGACAAGCAGTTTTTGCATCGCCATCCTGTAACATGCGGTTTTCTTTCTTAGCAGTTAATTTAGCTGCTTGTAATTTTTGTACGCAGAAAGAACATTTTTCTATTACACCTCTTGAACGTACCGTTACATCAGGATTTAAAACCATTCTTGTCAAATCTTCATTCATCTGGTGTACGGCTACATCTAATTTGCCTACGAGTTCCTGATCCTGGTTGTCTTTAAAACTATCTGCACCAGTATAATCACTCCAGTTAAAACGTCTTACTTTATAAGGACAGTTGTTGGCGCAATATCTTGTTCCAATACAACGGTTATAAGTCATTTGGTTTAATCCTTCTGAACTATGATTGGTTGCTGCAACCGGGCAAACATTTTCACAAGGGGCATTATCACAATGCTGGCACATCATCGGTTGAAACACCACACCTTTTAAATCATCGGGATTTTTTTCATCGGTAACAAAGTATCGATCCAATCGAAGCCAGTGCATATCGTGATAACGAATCACTTCTCTTTTTCCAACAACCGGTACATTGTTTTCTGCATGACATGCAACCACGCAGGCGCCACAACCAAAGCAAGAATTCATGTCCACATTCATACCCCATTTAATACCGGGTTGTGTATGCATTGGATATAATGTAGCATCGGTGCGATAATCTTTTGTCTTCTTTGCAAAATCTTCTGCCAATTTTTCGCGGTATCCAGAAATTAAATCGGGATGTTTTTTCAATGTAGCCAATGTAGTTTCCCGAACCACTTCAAAACGATTTTCATAAGAGTTATGAATCTGCATTTGTGCAACTTTCTCTTCTCTTGAAATTTTTTCAACTTTAATATCAGTCGTTGCATTTATAAATGGGTAAACATTTACACCCATATCTGCAGCTGCCTTACTAAAAATTTCTTTTCTGCCATAACCAACTGCAACAGCAATTGTATTCGCATTCATTCCCGGAATAACCAATACAGGCAATTCAATGCTCTTGCCATTTGTAGCAGTTATTTTAATTACCGGTTTCTCCTGATAGTATTCGTATTCTTTTTTATCAAATTTTATGTTAAGCTCTTTTGCTTTTGCAAGTGATATTAAAGCATAATTACCCCAGGTAGCTTTTGAAATGGGATCTGGTAACTCCTGTAACCAGGGATTACCGGCTTGTGCACCTGTACCTAACGATATTTTTTGATATAGTACTAATTCATCACCAGTAACTTTTTTGGCAGCCTCAACAATAATCAATGAAGATTCAATGTTACTTCCGTTATAAGATCCGGCAGATGCCGCAGGAGGTGGCAAATGAAAAACTCCGTTTTGTAATGCAGCATCAAAATCTGCTATCCCTGCACTTGTCCAAAAATTACGCAGATATGTTTCATAATCCGAAGTATTGCCAGTCCATTTTAATAATGTATTCTGATACTGCCGTGTTTTAAATAATGGGTAAATAGTTGGTTGAATAAAACTAATGCTTCCCGATTTTGGTTCCGCATCGCCCCAGCTTTCTAAATAATGATGAGATGGAATAATATAATTACAGAGTTCAGTTGTTTCATCCATTCTGTCATTAAAAGAAATGGTGAGTTTTACATTCTTCAATGCAGCTTTAAATTTATCAGCATATTGAAAACTATATGCAGGGTTTGCTCCATTAACTAATAATACTCCCACTTTCCCTTCTTCCATCAACCTAACTAAATCACCCATATCTCTATCAACACCAGCACGGCTAAGATTTTTTACAGCCCAGTCAATTGTGTTGCCATATGCACCAATTGCATTGTTAATTGCATTTACTACAATCTGAATATTTTTATCATCACTGCCGCAAACAACAACTGATGACCCACTATTTGCTTTTAATTCTGCAGCAATTTTCTCAATTCCACTTTTTAATTTTTTATCTTCTATAGCAGGCGTAGTTACAGAGCTATCCAATGCAGCTAATATGGCAAGTGCTACAGTACCTGTTTCAGAATTACGATGTGTAAAACGTTCGTCAGCATTTGCACCTGTTGTGCTTAAATAGCTTTCAAACTGGTAGTGCTTACTCATGGATGGATTCTTCTCATCAATTTTTCTACCTGTTGAATATTGACGAGCATTCTCAACAATATTTCCCCATGAGCCTAAGAAATCAGCACCAAGACTTACAATCGTTTTCGCTTTATCAAAATGATACGTTGGTAATGCTTTGTTTCCAAAACTTACTTCGTTTGCCATTATCATTGCACTGCAGTTGTCTGCATCATACTCTACAACTCTGCTTCCCGGATATTTACCCAGGAAATCCATTATTACATTTTTTGAAGAAGGAGAAACAATAGTACTTGTTAAAAAAACTACAGCAGCTCCTCCTAAATTATTTAATGCATCACCAATTGTTTTATCTAATTGTTCGAAAGTTGGAACCTCTTCAAACTTTCCGTTTACATTATGCTTTGGAAAACGAACACGGTTGGTATCATATAAATCTAAAACGGAAGCTTGTGCTCTGGCACTTGTACCACCATTTGTATATTGGCATAAAGTATTTCCTTCTATCTTAATCGGACGACCGTCCCGAACTTTTGCAACAACGGGTACCACGTCTCCATCCTGAACATACGTAGTTGCATAATATTTTGCTTCACCAGAAACCAGGTTCTCTGGTTTATTAGCATAAGGAATTGCTTTTTTCACCGGTACGGTACAACTTGCAGCAATGGTAGCGGCAGCTGTGCTAAAGCCTAGGTATTTTAAAAAATCACGGCGTGGAGCTTTTGCATCCTGTAATCCATTTTCATCAAAGCCTTCGAATGGAAGTTCATTACGAAACTCATCCGCATTTTTTTTGATAAAGTCTTCTGAACCGCTCAACTCGCCGAAACTTTGCCAGTATTTTTTATCGCTCATATATCAATTTGAAAAAGTGATAATTTGAAAACCAATTTTATTTTCTCATCAACTGATTATTAATAATGACATTTCTGGCACTCTAATCCACCAATATTTTCCACTTTCACGCTGTCCATTTTACCTGCTTTCATATCATTATGAAATTTTTCGTAAATGCTATAAAATTTATTCCCGTGTGTGCTGTCATAATTAAAATTTACATTGGTTTGACGATGACAGTTGATGCACCAGCTCATACTTAATTCACTCACCTGTTTTACTTCGTGCATATTTGTTATTTCACCATGGCATGTCTGACATTGTACTTTGCCGGCATTTACGTGCTGGCTATGATTAAAGTAAGCATGATCGGGAAGATTATGAATCCGGATCCAGGCGATTTCTTTTGCTTTTGTTGGATCGAATGCCTGAGGATTTGCAGGATCGACTCCGGCTGCTTTGTATAATTTATTTATTTCATTTGTCCCGTTCACCATTTCGCCGGCTTCATTGTAGATAGCGGGTCCTTTGTATTCAGAAATTTGTTTGTGGCAGTTCATACAAACATTTACAGAAGGAATAGAAGCTTGCTTACCATCCATTGCGCCTCCATGGCAATACAAACAGTTGATTTGATTTAACCCCGCATGTACCTTATGTGAATAATAAATTGGTTGAACGGGCTGGTAGCCAACTTGCCTTCCCAAACCAATCGCATCTCTTGCAATTAAGTAACCGCCAATTATAAAAAAGATAATTGCAGCAAGTGCTATATAAACTTTGTTTTTATAAAATACAACTGGTTCTGGTCTGCGAATTTCTTCTTTATCATCGCTCAATTTTTTCAGGTTACTGTTTACCTGCATCATGATCAGGGCAATAATTGCCATGATAAGAGAAATTACACCAAAGATGATCGAGTTGTTGTTATCTTTTTTTTCTTCGGTACCTGGGGGGGGTGGCGGTGGTGGGGCACCTGCTGTTTTTATATATGCTAAAACAGATTCTACATCTGCATCTTTTAATTCCGGAAATTTTTGCATTTCTGTAGAAGAAAAACCAGCCATTGCTATCGAATAGGGGTCTCCTGTTGCTACAGCCGCTGAAAAATTCTGCACCCACTTAATTAATAATTTACGATCCGCCCAACGATCTTCTACTCCTGCTAATGCAGGTCCAATAACTTTAGAATTGATAGCATGACAGCTTGCGCATTTCGTACTAAATATTGCTTTGCCCGCAGCAACATCCTGGGCAGCAATTTTAAATGTAGAAAAAATGAATAAAGTAATTACAAGCAGAGATAGTTTCCTAACTATTGGTTGATGCGGAATCATAGAAGCAATTGATCTGATAAAATGTGGATAAAATTCTTCGACCGGGCACAAAAGTAAGGGATGAACTTAACAAAAAGACAACAGGTTAAAAATTTTTTTAATCCTGACCTGTATTGCGTTTCAAAGGATTTTTTATAGTTTTCAATAAACATTGAAAACTGATTGTCATAAATCAGTAAAGACATTGATTGATTGAGAACAATTTTGTTTTCCTGATGTTATGTATACGATTTTTCTGCACATTTGCGGGACTCTAAACAGGTATGCCGTACTTACAAAGTATGGCATACTATAGGAGCTTCATATTATGCTGAGTCGATTACAAAAAAAATGGAATGTAAATGGATTGCAACTTGTTTTAATAATTTGCACATTTGCTATTGGAGGAAGCCTCACCGGTTTTGTTGGCAAAAAAATTATGAATGAGCTGGGTATCGGGCAAGATTGGATATGGGCAGTAGTTTATATTTTACTTATAACTATTATTTGGCCGTTTGCAGTAATAATAGTCAGCATCCCTTTTGGCCAGTTTTCTTTCTTTATAAAATACATACGAAAAATCGGAAGTAAGTTTGGAATAAGGAATGATTGAAAATATTAAATTGCGAATTGTCGATTGTCAGTTACAAACCGAATCACTTGATCCTTTTCAAATCAGCTTCCGAGGCTATAAATCCAAAGCTTGACCACTGGTTTTCCGCCACTATTTTCTCCAGCAATTCTTTTGCTTTTTTCTTTTGTCCTTTTTCTAAATAATAATTTGCCAACCCAAAACCTAGTGTTGCATTGCTGATGTTATCCTGAGTCAATGTTTTTTCAATTATTTTATTATCATCATTGTTTTTATACATTAATAATATGTCGTGGTAATCTTTGTTTTCTATTATATCCATTTCAGCTTTAATGGTTTTCAGTAATTCATCAGCTTCTTTATTTTTTCCCAGTCGCTTCATCGTAATAAAAAGCCAATTGGCGGTAGCTACATACATATCATCGTTATCGGTAATTTCCAAACATTCATTGAAAGCTGCCAGCGCATTTTTATAGTCGCCTTTAATAAAATGAACAAGCCCCAAATGATACCAGGTATTGCTTTGCAAAGTTCCGGTAGGTATATTTTGAGCATTGGGCAATCCATCCTCCTCAACTTCGTCCACCTGATCCTTAAATAGAATTGTGGCTTTCGTTAAATCTGCAATAGCCAGATCAAAACACCGAACAGTAATATAGCGATGACCGCGGTGTCTGTAAAATTTTGAATTTTTAGGGTGAAAAGAAATTCCCTGAGAATAAATTCCGATTGCTTCTATATATCTCCCGGTATAAGCTGTTCTTCGTCCATACCATATTATATGTTCAGCATTGGCTGAGTCCTTTATTAATTTAGATTTTGCTTCTTGCACCTTTTGTTCATACTGCTTTCGTGTTTCATCTGAAAGTTGAGGCAGTACAATAGGCAAGCAGGGTAGTTGTTGTGCTTTTGCAAAAAAACCAGTTGTTATAAACAAAAAATAAAAAATAAGTTTTTTCATATTCTGAATTTTGAAAGAAAATAAATTCAATCTGCAATGCGAAGATTCATTTTTTTATAGAAACAGAACCTGATTGGAAAGGATAATTAATAAGAAAACTTCGATCAGTATATTTGCCCGGTGAAAAAAATTGCTGTTTTTGCTTCTGGGGCTGGTAGTAATGCTGCTAAAATTATTGAGCACCTCACCCCCTCCTACGCTAAAGCTTCGGAGGGCAAACCCAACCCCTCTCCTGGCGGAGAGGGGAGCAACATCGCTCCGAAAATTGAAGTTGCATTAATAGTTTGCAATAAACCCGGCGCCGGTGTTTTAAAAATTGCCGCTGAAAATAATATTCCAACACTATTAATAGAAAAAGAAAAATTTTTTCGTGGTGATGGGTATGTGCAGGAGTTAAAGGAGCGGGGTATTGATTTTATTGTTCTCGCTGGTTTTTTATGGAAAATCCCTTCTGCACTGATAAAAGCATATCCAAAAAAAATTATCAATATTCATCCTGCATTATTACCACGATATGGCGGTAAAGGAATGTATGGACAATTCGTTCATGAAGCTGTAATTAAAAACAAAGAAAAAGAAAGTGGCATCACCATTCATTATGTAGATGAGCTTTACGATCATGGTGATATTATTTTTCAGGCTCATTGCCCCGTATTGAAAGATGATACAGCAGAAACACTTTCAAATAGAATTCATCTGTTAGAACATCAGTTTTTCCCAAAAGTGATTGAACGGGTTATCCGCGAAGAAAATAAATGAAGCTGATTAATTGTGGAGGCAATTATTGAATATTTCAA
This sequence comes from Bacteroidota bacterium, assembly GCA_031423175.1. Lineage (GTDB taxonomy): Bacteria > Bacteroidota > Bacteroidia > Chitinophagales > Chitinophagaceae > VBAR01. Next base: position 9,901 of record JANPEU010000043.1, on the reverse strand, counting down.
CTATTTAAAACCAATCCATCAATTGACTTATTTATTTAATACTGCTGACTTTATATTCTCTTTTACATTTTCTTTTGTTACTTGCTGCTTTATAAAAATCATTTGACAAGACACTTATATTATATACTTACTTTTTTCTGTTTATTCCTTTTTGTTAATCGTACACTTTATGCGCAGTATAAAGTAAAAGGAAAAGTATTTGACAGTACCCGCAGTTACCCCATGCAGTTTGTAACAGTACATAGTACGGCGGGTAAACTTTCTATTTCTGATGATAAGGGAATGTATGAAATAAGTGTTGGTGAAAAAGACTCAATCTGGTTTAGTTATCTCGGAAAGCCAACTATGAAATACCCGGTGCTTACTATGACAACTCCTTTGCAATTTGATATCGCTTTAAATATTGGCAGCAATGTTTTAAAAGAAATAAAAATAAGAACCCGGGATTATAAACAGGATTCGATTCAAAACAGACTTGATTATGCAAAAGCATTTAACTGGCAAAAACCAAAATTAAGTCCTGTAAGTTCTTCGGGTGTTGGTGCTGCTGTTGGATTTGATTTAGATGAAATCATCCGCATGTTCCAGTTTCGTAAAAACAGAAATGCCGCCTCGTTTCAACGAAGGCTGTTTGAACAGGAACGGGAAAAATTTGTTGACAATCGTTTTAATAAAGGGCTTGTTCTTCGCCTTACCGGGTTGCTGGGTGCAGCACGGGATAGTTTTATGTTGCACTGCCGGCCTATCTATGAATTTTGCCTTATGGCGAATGATTACGACTTTCAATTATTCATTAAAGACTGTTTTCAGGATTATAAAAATCAAAAAGCTGCCGGCAAAATGAAATTGCAGGATAATTAATCTTTTTTTATTTTCCTTATCTGCATTTTATAATTAGTGCTATCTTTCTGCACACTTAAATCAACTTTAACATGAATCGTTTTTTCTTTTTTGCAACAATCTTTTTGTTTCTACACCCGGTTAGTTTTTCTCAAAATGGTGAAGGAACAAAAATCAAAACAAAAATATTACAACCAGCAAAACCGGAATCGGTTGGCTTTTCTCCGGAACGGTTAAAAAGAATTGATGGAAATATAAATGAGTGGATGAAAGATGGCAGACTGAATGGTTGTGCCGCATTAATCATCCGCAATGGAAAAATAATTTATAACAAGGCATTCGGTTACGATGATTTAGAAAAAACAAAACCCATCCGAACGGATAATATTTTCCGCATTGCATCGCAAACTAAAGCAATAACGAGTACGGCCATCTTAATACTGTATGAAGAAGGAAAATTTTTATTGGATGATGCTGTGTCAAGATATATTCCTGAATTTGCAAAACAACAAGTACTTGATAAGTTTAACCCGGCTGACAGCAGCTATACAACAATACCTGCTAAAACTGAAATTACCATCCGGCAGTTACTTACCCATACATCGGGTATTGGCTATGCACAAATAGGAAGTAAAGAAGCTAATGCAATTTTTTCCAAAGCAAATATTACTGCCGGTATTGGTGTGGAAAAAGGAAGGATGCTTGCAGATGATATGAAGAAGCTGGGAAAGATTCCGCTTATGCACCAGCCTGGCGAAAAATTTACCTATGGATTAAATACAGATCTGCTGGGATATTTAGTTGAAGTAATCAGCGGAATGCGGTTGGATGATTTTTTTCGTAAAAAAATATTTGACCCACTGGGCATGAATGATACTTATTTTTATTTGCCAGCGGCAAAACAAAACAGGTTGGTAGGTTTTTTTGAAGAGGTTGATAAGAAATTAGTAAAAAAGACGGTGGTACAAGAAGGCTGGAAGGTAGATGCAAATTATCCCAATGGTGAAGGAACTTATCTTTCTGGTGGTGGTGGCTTGTCATCCACCATGCTTGATTATGCAATTTTTTTACAAATGATTTTAAATGGTGGCGAATACAATGGCAAACGGATTTTATCCCGCAATACCGTACGCATGATGACCATGAACCAGATTGGTGATGTAAATTTTGGTAACAATAAATTTGGATTAGGTTTTGGAATAACAACGGAAAAAGGAAGTTCAATTTTACCAACACCCCAAGGTGTATTTGAATGGGGCGGTGCATTTGCCACAACCTATTGGGCAGATCCGAAAGAAAATTTGATTGGAATTTTTTACAGACAACTTTATAAATCAACATTCGGAGAAATAGGCAATAAGTTTAAAGTATTAGTGTACCAGGCGTTGGAATAAAAATAGTTTATGGAAGTACATGCACACACTCATCCCGAACATTCGGGACCACGAAAAAAATGGACCCATTATTTCTGGGAATTTTTAATGCTGTTCCTTGCTATTACCTTGGGTTTTCTGGTAGAGAACCAACGGGAACATTATGTAGAACATAACCGGGCAAAGGATTATGCCAAATCACTGATTGAAGATTTATCAGAAGATACTACCGAGATGCTGGATGTTATTAAAGAAGACGGGATTCTTCTTATCTGCTTTGACAGTATTACTACAACTATTCAAAAAGGAATAAACAAAACCGTTCCCGGAAGTTTTTATTATTTCTGTACTATCGGGGTATTTGCACCAAGGGTTGTTTGGTATAATGCTACCCTTACACAGATTACCCAATCCGGCAACATGAGATATTTTAGAAATAATCAGCTGGTAAAAAAACTAAGTAACTATTATTCTAATCAGCATTTTATTTCCGGGCTGAATGACTGGGATTCCCGTTACCGGGATGAAAGCATTAAACTTAGAAACCGAATACTCAGCAATCGTTTTTATTCCCAGTATTCAGGTTTTACAATTGCCCGGTGGATGCAAATCCCTGATTCATTAAAAAATAATAAACTTCCGCTGCAAAGCAGCGAAACTGAAATATTAAATGAATTTGCCAATAGTTTTGAAACCCGCAGAAGAATTTTAAATTTATTAATGACCCGTGATTATCCAAATGCCTTAGCATCTGCAAGAAAATTAATTGAAATGCTGAAAAAAGAATATCATCTGAGATAACACTATTTTCCCTTTTTCAAAAAATTCATTTGCAATAAAAATAAAACTACACCCGCCGAAAGAAAAATGGCAGCGTTACGTAACTCTGTCCATTTTGCAGCCGATAATAGCCAGAAGGAAAGTATAATACCTGCAATGGCAAGGATATTTCCATAACGGACTTTAAAATAATCTTTTTGTTCCTTCATCGTTTTACGTAGCTGTAATAAAGAACCGCAACCAACCAGATATCCAACCACCCGGATAATGGCAGAAATAGTTAGTGCAGAAATAAATGACCAGGATACGGCAACTGCAAATGCAACAACCGAAACTGCAAGCAATGACCAGGTTGGTGTTTTATAAGTTGGATGTACATAAGAAAAGAATTTTGGGAACTGCCCTTCTTCACTCAATGCAAATGGTAAACGTGAACCTCCTAATATGATAACCATTAATGTACCGAGAATGGAAATAACAGCACCGATTGTTATTAATAACCCGCCGCCGTTTCCCATAAAACCAATAGCTGCATCTGCAATTGGTTTTTCAGTAGATGCAAGTGTTGGTAGAGTACCGATACTTACTATTTGTATAAGTATATAAAAAATAGCAACAACAGCAGTTGCAGTTAATAAAGCAAATGGCAATGTCTTTGCCGGGTTCTTTATTTCACCAGATGTTATCAATACGGATTCAAAACCACCGAAAGCAAAAACTAACAGCAAAACTGAATTGGAAAATGCAGGAATGGTTGGAATCTGTTTTATCGTAAATAAAGATGGTTGTAAAAAAAACAAACCCACTAAAATAAAAATAGCAAGCGGAATTAATTTCGATAGTGTTAATACATTACTGACAGCTGCAAGATTTTTTACACCAATATGATTTACCCCTGTTATTATAATTGTAATAAAAAGCATGATAAAAATTCTCGTAACAGGTTCATTCAACTCTGGTGAAAAAAATGACAGATAGGTTGGAATAAGATTGATTAAGGTGGCATACGTAAATATTCTGGAAAGCAATAACAACCAACCCATGAGGAATGCAGGAAATTTTCCGAAAGAAGCTAAGGTATAAATATAGGGACCGCCGGTTTTATCGAAACGACTGCTTACTTCTGCATAGCATAAAATAAAAATAAGCACTACAGCCGCACAAACAAAGAAAGCAGCAATACTGTAAACCCCTGATTGGTTAAAAATTTTTGACGGCAATCCAAAAATACCAGCACCAATAATGCTGTTGATAGTTAACAAAACCAAATCCCATTTTTTTATACCCCGGTTTAGCATAGGTGCAATTTAATACGAACTTCTTCATTTACTTTTTTTAAATACCTGTAACTGCTGGTATATTTGATATCTAATTTTAAACGGCATGGAACAAACAACACTCGGTATCGGCACAAGATTGCAACATACACATTACGGCCCCGGTGTAATCGTCGGGCTCCGCTATGCTACTTATCTTATTTCTTTTATTAATCATGGTATAAAAGAAATAGATAAGACGGATACAAAGCTGGAAGAAATAATACCTGAAAATGTTTCGGTAGAAATAGAAACACATAGCGATGTAGAAAAATCGTTATTGAAAATTTTAAAACTCTGGGGCGGCAATACTGAAAATGTGCCATTGGGTGATAAGTGGCATGGTGGCACTATGCTGATTCAACCCGCAGATAAAACATTGAAGCCAAAAGAAATTCCAATTGATGATTTCTTTCATAAAATTGTGATGCTGCGGGATCGGTTAAGAGTACTGGAACAAAATATTAACAGTAATAAAAAACTAAGTGATGAAGACAAGGTGAACATTCAGCAATACATAACCCGCTGCTATGGTTCGCTTACCACCTTCAATGTATTGTTTAGAAACAAAGAGCAATGGTTTGTAGGCGATAAAAGTGAATAGGCTTTAAGCGGGTGAATCGTTGCATCAAAAATTCAAACAAGTCTGTATTATTTTTTTCATACTGAAAAATACAAATTCATTTTTGGTGAAATCATTTACTATTTAATATTAAAAATAAATGTTCACTGCATAAACGAAGTTGATGTATTAAACTGTTTCAGTAAATTACGTTGGTATTTTATACCCGGCTTTAAATCTTATTCAGACATTTATTATTTACAAAAAAAGATAAAGTATGAACCCGACAACCAAAGGAAGAATTATCCGACTGATAATTTATATTATAGTTGGCTTTGCCGCTGCATTCCTTTATAGCTATTTTAAAAAATAATTTAAAGAAATGGAAGTACATGCACACACCCACACACCAAGAAAAAAATGGACACATTATTTCTGGGAATTTTTAATGTTGTTTCTTGCCGTGTTCTGTGGATTTTTAGCAGAGTATCAGTTAGAACATAAAATTGAAAAGGACCGGGAGAAACAGTTTATGAAATCAATGGTTGATGATTTGAAATCTGACACGGCTATGCTCATCAGCAATATTAAACAGCGTCAAAACAGGATTATGATGATGGATTCGCTGGTAAACCTTTTAGCCAGTCCTTCTGTAAATGAAAGGGGAAATGAAATTTATTATTTCGGACGAAGTATTTCACCGCCCACTAATATTTTTCCTAACGATGGAACGGTACAGCAATTAAAAAGCTCGGGCAATCTCCGTTTGATTCGTAACAATGTTATTTCTAACCGCATTATGGCTTATGACCAGAAAATGAGAAATGTATTATTTGAAATGGGGGATGAGGTAGAAATAAGAGCAGAGTACAGAATACTGGCAAGGAAACTGTTTCAAACAAAAGTATTTCATGAAATGATTTCAACTGATAAAATCAGTGTCCCAAAAAACAATCCGGCTTTATATTCAAAAGACGCTGATTTGCTTAATGAATTTATTGGAGCCGTTCAATACTTTAAAAGGGTACACCAGGCTCAGTTAATCAGGTCAGAAGAATTATTAATAGAAGCACAAAAGCTAATGGAGAATATTATAAAAGAATATCACCTCAAATAAAAAATTATGGAAGTTCATGCACACACACATACCCCAAGAAAAAAATGGACCCATTATTTCTGGGAATTTTTAATGTTATTCCTTGCTGTGTTTGCCGGTTTTTTAGCGGAGAATCAAAGAGAGCACATGGTAGAAAACCAACGTGAAAAACAACTTATGCGATTGTTGGTTGAAGACCTGGAAACGGATACAACAGAGTTGAAGAAAGCAATTTTAAAATGTGACACGGTCTCGATGTACTCCGACTCGACATTGATTTTTCTTTCCAGGTATAAAATTTCTGACCAAATCACTGCACGGTTTTCGGCTATGATTGGGAAAGCAGGGCAACGTATGACGCTTATTAATACAGATCGCACCTCATCACAACTTAAAAATTCCGGTGGTATGCGATTGATAAGAAAAAAAGAAATAAGCGATGCAATTCTTTATTATTGGAAACAAATAAACCAAACCAATATCAGCCTTGACCGATATATGGTATACCGCGATGCGAGCCGTACGCTTCTCTTTAAATTATGGGTGGTCCCCGAAGTATACCGCCGTGGGTTATTAGTATCTGATGATTCTATACTTACTCTGAGGGTGATTGATAAGGACAGCAAAAAATGGGATGAGCTTTCGAACCTGATAGCCATCGGTGGCCAGATAGCCAGACAAGCCCATTTGACAAATCTGAAAGACCATCTCAATATGGCGAAAGATTTAATTACTCTTATCAAAAAAAATTATCACCTGAAATAAAAATATTATGGAAGTACATGCACATTCACATACAGCGAGGAAAAAATGGACCCATTATCTCTGGGAGTTTTTAATGTTGTTCCTTGCAGTGTTCTGTGGTTTTCTGGCAGAGTATCAGCTTGAACATAAGATTGAGAAAGACAGGGAAGAAGAATATATAAAAACAATGATAAGTGACTTGCAGGAAGACACCACTTCTCTAAACACATTTATTAATAAATACAAACAAAAAGGAATTGAATTAGATAGCCTTATTTCCCTGTTAAATTCACCAGATGTAAAAGAGCTTGGAGCAGAAGTATATTACTATGGAAGATTGTCTAACCGATTTGGATTTTTTACCTGTACTGACAGAACCATAGAACAAATGAAAAACTCAGGAGCTTTCCGGTTAATAAGAAATGATGATGCTGCAAGCGGCATTGTTGTGTATTATTCTGCCATAAACAATATGAACTTATTTCAAAACAACACCAATCAGGAAGCAGAAAGTGTATACAAGTTGGACAGTAGAACGCTTTTTAATCCGCTGGTCTTTGAAACAATGGTAAACGATAAAACACAGAATGAAGTTATTAAACCCACTGGAAACCCGCAGCTTGTCACTTACGATAAAGTAATTATTTTGAATGCAACATCCACGCTGCATTATCTTCAGGGGTCGAGGAGAAATTTGCAGTATCGGTTTGTTAGCCAAAAAGAAAATGCAGAGAAATTAATTGAACTGCTAAAAAAAGAATATCACTTGAAATAAAATATTTATGGAAGTACATGCACACTCACATACACCAAGAAAAAAATGGACCCATTATTTCTGGGAGTTCATCATGTTGTTTCTCGCTGTGTTTTGCGGTTTTATGGCTGAAAACGTACGGGAACATAAAATAGAACAGCACCGGGCAAAAGAATTTGCAAAATCATTAGTGCAGGATTTACAAAATGACACTGCAGCCATTACCAGTGAAAAAAAATCTGCCACAATATATATTGCGGTGGTGGATAGTTTACTTAAACTCAGTAACACTCCTTTAGAAGGCCGCCGTGCCGCCGAATTTTCTTTTTACACCCGTTTTGTTTACTGGACAGTTCCTGTTTCCTGGAGCCGGAACACATTTGAACAAATCAAAAACTCCGGTAGCCTGCGCTATTTTAAAAATGGGCAGTTGCTAAAAAATTTATTAGAATATGATGGTTTTGTAAACGATATCAATTCAGAGGCTAATGCAAATAGTACAAGAGGCAACATCTTATTACCGCTGATAAATTCAATCATTGAACCGGCATTTCACCATGAGTTATCAAAACATTTCTTAGCCTCTCTTGATACAATGACGAATAAGACGAGGGAAGTTCTCTTTTCGTATAAAACCGGGTCTCTCGAAAATAAAAGGGAAAAAATAAGGGAGTTGTTGAATATGGTTGTTGTGCAACAAAGAAATTTTCAATACCAAATAAATACACGGTGGCAAAATGCACAGTTACTTGCAACCAATCTGATAACTGATCTTAAAAAAGAATATCATCTCGAATAAATTTATTTATGGAAGTACATGCACACACTCATACAGCAAGAAAAAAATGGACACATTATTTCTGGGAATTTTTAATGTTGTCTTTAGCAGTCTCATTAGGATTTTATGCAGAAAATCTCAGGGAAGGCATTCTACACAAAAAAGAAGTGAAGACACAAATGAACTCCCTGATAGCCGATCTTCAAACAGATATCATTCTTTTTGATTCGGTGCTAGACCGCAATACTTATGGTGCACAGATGGCCGATTCACTGATTGAATTGCTTCACTCGGATATTACAAATACCTCCGATATTTATTTTGCTGCCCGAAGCGTTACTGCTAATCTTGGTTATTATTATACTAACTCAAAATCCTTTGACCAGCTGAAAAGTTCGGGGCTGCTCCGGTATATAAAACCTAAAATATTGCTGGATAGTATCGGCACTTATTATGTATCTTTTAATTGGTTGACCAATCAAACAGAACTGTTACGTCTGAAAATGGATGAAATTCATAAAAAGAATGCCTTGTTGTTTGACAGTTATGTTTTTCAGCAAATGATGAATATCGGAAAAACGACTTTTGGTGGCCGGCGGACTATTATCAACAAGCCTACTGAAAAACCGGCCTTGCTATCTGTTGATGCAAAAGAGATAAACACTGTATCGTTGAACTATCATTATTATTCTTCAACAACAAAATTTTATAACCGTACGGCTATTATCCTGCAGGAACGGGCCCTGAGGCTTATTAAAATGATTAAGAAAGAATATGGTTATGATTAAAATATAATCTTATGGAAGTACATGCACACACTCATACTGCCCGAAAAAAATGGACACATTATTTCTGGGAGTTCTTAATGTTGTTTCTTGCTCTGTTCTGTGGATTTCTTGCCGAAAACCAACGGGAGCATTATATAGAAAATCTCCGGGCAAAGGAATTGATAATTCCTTTGCTGGAAGATATCAGGGAGGATACATCAGCCCTGAATTCATTAATTGAACTTCGGGAAAGGCAAACAAAAGTGCTCGATACTATCCGGAACATCATGAAAGGTGAAGACTGGAAGCAGGGTTCAAAAAAGCTGTATTCCCTTTTTCGTATTTATATAAGACGGCAGGAATTTCAAAACAGGAATACAACGATCGATCAATTAAAAAACTCCGGTTACCTGCGGTATTATAAAGATCAGAAACTCGTATCGCTTATCCAGCAATATGTCATCGATATGCAATTGGTAAAAGACCGGCAATCAAGGGAACTCCAGGTAATGGATAATTCAATTGATCCAATTAACAGTAAATTTTTTGACCAGTCAGCTTTCGAACTGCCAATTTCAGAACAGGATATAGTTATACCCGAATCAACATTTATGATCAGGAATCTGAATGAATTCAGAAAAGATGATTTTATCAATCAGTTGGTTTTTTTAAATGGGATAAGGAAGATCAACAATAGCAGGGTGTATAATAGAAAGGCTCTTGAAAGCGCCAACAAACTCCTTGACCGGATCGCATTGAGTTTTCCGGGAGAAGTCAAAAAAGTATTCTCCCAAAATTAAACAGTCTTATTATGGAAGTACATGCACATACACATAGCGGCAAAAAAAAATGGACAGAATATCTCTGGGAATTTTTAATGTTGTTCCTTGC
>JANPEU010000042.1:0-2316 GCA_031423175.1 Bacteroidota bacterium | reverse complement strand
TAAAAATGTATTACGCAACTCCATTATCTGGTGCGATAGCCGGGCGGTAAAAATTGGGGATAAAGCATTTAAAAAAATTGGCGCAGAAAAATCGTTGTCAAGATTACTCAACTCGCCGGGAAATTTTACAGCATCAAAATTGGCCTGGGTAAAAGATAATGAACCTTCACTATATGAAAAAATAGATAAGATAATGCTACCCGGCGATTTTATTGCCATGCAATTAACGGGAGAGGTTACAACTACCATTTCAGCATTAAGTGAAGGCATTTTCTGGGATTTTAAAAAAAATAAATTGAGTAAGGATGTATTTGAATATTTTGGCTTCGATAAAAGTATTATACCTGCTATTCAACCGGTATTTGGAAATCATGGAATGCTGAAAAAAGAAATTGCTGAATCTTTATCATTAACTCCGGGCATCCCGGTTTCTTACAAAGCAGGTGATCAACCTAACAATGCACTTTCATTAAATGTACTGGAGCCCGGTGAAGTGGCTGCTACTGCAGGTACAAGTGGTGTGGTTTATGGTGTAAGCGAACAGTTGAATTATGATAAGCAATCCCGGATAAACAGTTTTGCCCATGTAAATCACACGGAAGAAAAAAACAGAATCGGTGTATTGCTTTGTATTAATGGCTGTGGCATTACCAACCGATGGTTAAAAAATGGGATTGGATCGAGTAGCGATTATAACGCATTGAATGATGAGGCTTCAAAAATCCGGCCCGGTAGCGAAGGTGTTTCTGTTATTCCATTTGCAAACGGTGCTGAAAGAATGTTGAATAATAAATTGGTAGGTGCTCATATTTTAAATTTGGATTGGAATCTGCATACACCGGCACATCTATATCGTGCCGGGCAAGAAGGTATTGCTTTTGCATTCCGGTATGGGTTGGATATTATGCGAAAGAATGGAATAGAACCAACCGTAATTCGGGCCGGAAAAGCAAACCTGTTTTTAAGTAAAGTGTTTAGAAAAGCATTGGTAAATGTGCTGGATATTCCAATTGAACTTTACAATACAGATGGCAGTATAGGGGCCGCATTGGGTGCAGGGGTTGGTGCAAATATTTTTTCAAAAGTTGCAGATGCGTTTTCCAAAATGAAACCCACAGAAAAAAATGAACCGCTTCAACAGAGTATATACAATGATCTATATCAGAGTTGGAAAGAGAATCTTACTAAAGTGATAAAAATGAATGAGCCGGTAGAAGAGTAAGAAATAATATTTCAAAATTATTTACTTTCTTCATTCTAATTTAAGGACCGGGTTATATTTATTGTAGTTATTGTTTTAATTGTTGTAGGTATTACCATTCCTCCCGCTTCAATATTGGTAACTGCATCTATTGTTGAGGTTTGCATTAACACAATTCCGGTTTTTATATCTACCCACAATTCTTTTGTTACTGTATTTATACTGCTGGTTTTCATTTCCATTCCCATTTGTTCCATCACACCCGTTGTTAGTTGGTTGCCCTTGTAGGTTATATTGGCTATTCCATTATTGATACCCGTTATAGTATAGGTCCCGGAATCTTTAAAACTCAGTTTTTCTATTATCAGATTTGATGAATCTGCGAAACTATATCCAGCTTTCAATTCTTTGTTTAATAATGCAGGTATAAACATTTCAGTAACAATTTGAACTTCTGAACCGTTCGGTAGCAACATGCTTAAACTGGATCTTTCGTTTTTATCTTGTTTTGTAATTTCGCCGTTGTTATTAATAGAAATACTTCTGACTTTATTAATTAAGTCAGTCAATTCGTTTGCAAGAGGTCCCTTATTTTCTTTTTTGTCGCTGTCAAAATTCATATTCTGCCCCATCATTGATACATCAATTTTCATTTTAATTAGGGTGGATTGTAAATCATATTCATTCAATTTTGTAGCGAGCACTTCATAAATAGTGGTTCTTTTTGAATCAGAGTTGTTTTCCATAACTTGTCCCATTACTTGAGCAACACTTACGGTTGATGTAGTTGTTTCCACTATGAATTTGTTTCCTTTTTGCACATCTATTTTTGTTTGTTGAGCATAAACTGAAACTGAACTTAGTGAGAGTAATAACATTGCACTTGAAATATATTTTATCATCGTTTTCATTTTAATCAAAAATAAGGAAAATAAGAAGGGTTATTTTTTTACTGACATTCATTTTTAAACTGCTCGTCCACCACTGCTTTTATTTCAAGATGAGCTCCGGCTCTTTCTTCACCCAATAAATTTTTTACAAAAACAATATAGGCATATCCTCTGCAAAAATCGATCATGGGCCAGGTGCCAAACAAACCCGGGCATGCCAATGCC
>JANPEU010000041.1:0-4756 GCA_031423175.1 Bacteroidota bacterium | reverse complement strand
TTTTCTGAAATAGAGTACGGCTGAATCGTATTTCTTTTTACCAAGATAGAGCCAGCCTATATTATTACTTGCATAAACATTTTGAGGGTCTAATAACAACGCACGACTATAGTTTGCAATGGCACTATCCACACGGTTGATGGTATGAAAATAACTTCCTAAATCTACCCAGGCATCTGAATTACTCGGATCCAGTTGAATAGATTTATGATAATACTTAATTGCAGAATCTGGCTTTGCTAAACTTTTATAAGCTATTGCAAGGTTTACATATGGATACCGCCAATTGGGTGCTTTTGAAATTGCTTTTGTGGCATAATAAACAGCACTGTCATACCGATGGTTATCATAATGCAGGGATGAAATCGTATTCAATAAATAGGAGGCATCTTTTTCCGTAGCATAAGCCTGGTAGGCGTATTGAAATGCACGGTTTATATCAACTGTTTTCCTGTCTTTTCCAAAATAACCACGGGCTTTAAAAAAATACATGCGTCCTTTTAATGAATTAGCATACTGCTTATCATCGGGCTCTAAAAAAGCAATTGCTTTTTCGAGCATCTGACCGATTGTATAAAATTCCTGCTTCGCAATTTTTTCCATCCGGTCATAACTGGTACTGGTTTCTTCTGATTCTTCCGATTCATCCATCTGGCTTCTTACTTTTTGGATAGTCGATGCATCACGGCATGATAAATACAAATTAATCTTATCCTGAGCAAAATTTACAAATTCAGCAGCTAGTGTTGATTGTGCATCGGAAGTATAAGGATCGTCAGGATATTTTTTTGCCAGTTGTTCATAAAAATATTCGGCAGAGTTTGCACCAGTCAATTTGCTTTCCTTTACTGCTTTATTAAATGCATTATAATTCTGCATTAAGATGGAATCGGAAAAACTATGCCGGTATTTAAACCGATAAGAAAAAGAGTTGCCTCCCAATTTTCTTGACGATTCTTTTGTTTGAACCCATTTTCGTAAGTAGGCAGTATCAATTTGAGATATGGTTTCGTCTTTTTCGTCGGGGCAACAGATATAGGGCTCCTGTTTCTTATTAAATTTAGTTAATGCAAAATTGGGAACATTTTGATCAATATAGCTTTTCAGTTCGTACAAAGAAACTTTTTTATCTTTTGTAGAATCTGCCAAACCGGTTAATCCGTTAACCAGAAAATAAGTAAACAATCCATGACCGGTTCCAATATTTGCATCTTCAAAAGATTCCTGTCCGGCACCTGTAGAAAGCATAATTACTTCTCCCGATCGTTTTAATGTTATTGCATTACTTAATGCCATTCGACCATCTTTACCACCCGGCAGTTCATTACTTCTGCAAGCATCCATAATAAAATATACTTCCACTCCTGTTGAAGTCATTTCTGCAATTCGGCTTTTTAAATTATACAGCTGAATATTTCCACCGGCAACATAATTATTTTTATCACCGGCTGGGTTACACTCATTAGTTAGAAAAAAGAACTCATCTTCATCAATCGCATCTCCATGTCCAGACAGATAAATATATAACCGGTCACCTTTTTGTAATTTTTTTGCTTTTAACCATTTGGTACCCTTGCTCCAAAAATTTGTTGCCAGAGCCATTTCATTCAGTAAAATAAAAATATTATCATCTCCCAGTCTTCCACCAGAAGGCGATTTTAAAAAATCACGAAACAATTCGGCATCTTTATCAGCATAATCCAGTGAGCGGATAAACTGATATTTTGAAATTCCAACAATCATGGCAAATGATTGGGGACCTGTAATAGTTGTATCCCTGGGTTTTGGTGGTGCTTGTCCAGCTATATAATTGACTTGCAATAACCCAAGTAACAGGCTTAAAATAAATATAGAAACTTTTTTTGCCATAAATTAGCAGTCGAATTTACACATTTGTAGTGTAATCAGGGAACTCCTTTTTGAGTAATTCTGTTTGAAAAATAATTCTGGTAAAGTTTTACTCTTAGATTTGTTTGAATACTTGCCAAATGTCTGACGGGAATAGGGGTTGTTGAGTTGTTTCAATATGAAACTAAAGGACGGATGATTTTCTGAAAAAAGGGATAAATTAAGTTTAGATGATGATATCTATGACGGTTTAATAAAATTAATACATTAAATGAAAAAACCTTTTCATAAACATATTGCACATCATACAAAACGTTATACAAAACATTTGACCAAGTATTTGTATGAACGGGATACCATTTTTGCAACCATTGGGGTTTTTGTTTTTTTGATTATACTTGGAATGATTCCATTAAATTTTGGTGCAATGAACCCAATGAAGATGGCTTTGCAAGATTTTGATTTTAATGATATTACTTACTCAAATCTTGAGAAAGGAAAAGGTAAAGATGATAAATTTGATAGACGTATAGCAATTGTAAACATTGGGCATTTAGATCGGGAAGGAATTGCTTACCTGATCGAAAAAGTAAATACAATGAATCCTAAAGTGATTGGATTAGATGCCTTGTTTGAAGGAGCAAGAGAACCTGAAAAAGATTCAATACTTAGATCAGTATTAGAAAAAACAAATAATCTTGTTGGCGTAAGTAGAATTTTACCTAAAGAAGACAGTTTTGTAGTAGATGCAAATTATTTTGATGAATCACTTAAGAAAAGAGGATCGGCTATTTTACTTGGAGAAGGCATTGGCACAATACGATTGTATAACCCTTTTGAAACAATTTTGGGTCAAAAATATCCCCATATCACCACTGCAATTGTAAAAGAATTTGATTCGATAAAGTATGAAATAATAATAAAAAGAAACAAGGAAACTGAAACAATTAACTATACAAACCGAAAAGATAAATATCAAATTATAGAAGCCGAAGACCTGATGAATGAAAATGTAGAAACAAAACTTATAACTGATAAAATTGTTTTGATAGGATATATCGCAACTGATGTAAATGATATAGAGGATAAAAAATTTACACCCATGAATGATAAAGTGGTTGGAAAATCGCTCCCAGATATGGATGGCATCGTGGTACAGGCAAATATTATTTCTATGGTGCTGGATGGAAATTATATAAAAAAGACCCCTAAATGGGTGGCTTGGCTGATAGCTATATTAATCGGTTGGCTACACATGTCGCTTTTTATCCGCTATTATTTAGAAGACCATATCTGGTTTCATTTAGTAGCAAAAATAGCTCAGGTTTTTTCGGCAATATTTTTTGCGTATCTTGGCATTGAAATTTTTGCAAGGTTTGGCATTAAACTGGATATGAAGTACACGTTGTATGTTATAGCTCTGGCAGTAGATGTTATCTATTTTTACGAAGCATTTGCTACCTGGTTACACAAAAAATATCATTATGCAACTATTTTCGGCCATCACCATCCTGTTGAAGAACCAAAACATGAACCAGATCAAACTTCAATTCAAGAACACCATTAAATATTTAAAAATGAAAAAAACTTTCTTCGCCCTTTCAATCTTCTTTATTTCTTATGCTGCTATTGCACAGGAAAATCAATTTATTGTTTACAGTATAAAAGGAAATGTAAACGTCCTTGAAAACAATGTAGAATCCAAAGCAAAGATAGGCAGAGTGCTTACCAACGCATCCACCCTTAAAGTTGCTACTGGTTCTTTCGCTACACTAATCTGTAACGAGAACCGGATGTTCACTTTAAATAAATCCGGAAATTATAGTACAGGAAGTTTAAAAGATAGTTGCAAAATCAGTAACGGATCGATAAGTGCAAACTACATGAAATATGTTTGGAATGAGTTAACAAAATCGAAAGGCTCACCTGAAAAGAACAGAAAAAACTATATGAGTAATGTGGGTGCTGTTAGCCGCAGTATTAATAATGTCTGGATAGATCCAAAATTGGATACCATAAATTATGTTTCAGGAACTATCCCGCTTTCCTGGAAAGCTTTTACAGAAGCGGAGGAGTTTGAATTTAAGTTATTTGATAAGGAGGCTGCAGAAACGCCAATTCACAGTAAACTGGTAAAAAAGAAACATGTTGATATCAAAGATTTATTAAACGTGATTAAACCCGGAAAAACATATTATTGGTCAGCCATGGTAAAAGATGAGGATAACGAAGACAGAAAGCAATTGAAATACTGGACAAAAGAAGATTATGCAGTTTACTATAACCAATTACAAGCTCCGGTTGGTGCAAGTGAAACAGATGCAGAAAAAAATTTCCGTTTAGCATTTGTTTTAGAAGAAGCACATTTCGTTGGTGAAGCTTTAAATCATTACCTGAAAGCAACACAATTAGCACCCGAAAATATTTTTTACCGCTCAACTTTTATGTCGTTTAAAAAAGATTACGAATTAAAATAAGATTTCAGTTAAAAGATTTTAGATGCCTCCGTTTTGGGGGCATTTTTTTTATGAAAGGTGAGTTTGGTGACCGATGATTCCTTAGTTTTATTGCCGAATAAAAATTATTTTATGAAAAAAATTATTGCAGGTGTATTGGTTTTAATAGCCTTAACCACTCAGGCACAAATGAAAGCTGATGATGTAAAATCGTTCACTTTAAAAAACGGAATGAAATTTTTAATTGTGGAAGACAACTCCATTCCGAATGCAAATATGTATTTGTTTTATAAAGTAGGTAGCCGAAACGAGTACCAGGGTATTACAGGACTTTCCCATTTTTTTGAACACATGATGTTTAATGGAGCTAAAAAATATGGTCCAAAATTATTTGATCAAACAATGGAATTTAATGGCGGTGCAAATAACGCATACACCCGGGAAGATGTAAC
>JANPEU010000040.1:0-4628 GCA_031423175.1 Bacteroidota bacterium | reverse complement strand
AATAATAAATATAAAATAATCTGAAATGGTATTCGATCTCGACCTCATCAAAAAATTGTATAGTGAAATGCCTGCAAAGGTGGATGCTGCACGTAAAGCATTGGGCCGCCCACTCACCTTATCTGAAAAAATTCTTTACTCCCACCTTTGGAAAGGAGTGGAGATAAAAGATTTTCCACGGGGTAAATCGTATGTTGATTTTGCACCCGACCGGGTTGCTATGCAGGATGCAACTGCACAGATGGCATTGCTTCAGTTTGATACAACCGGACGAAAAAGAGTGGCGGTTCCTTCAACAGTACATTGTGATCATTTAATTGTTGCAAAAACTGAAGGCAAATCTGATTTAGCAAAAGCAAAAACAGATAATGAAGAAGTGTTTAATTTTTTGTCAAGCATTTCTAATAAATATGGTATTGGTTTCTGGAAGCCCGGTGCTGGCATTATTCACCAGGTTGTATTAGAAAATTATGCATTCCCCGGAGGTATGATGATAGGTACCGACAGTCATACCGTAAATGCTGGTGGTTTGGGTATGATTGCAATTGGTGTTGGTGGTGCAGATGCATGCGATGTAATGGCGGGATTGAGTTGGGAATTATTGATGCCAAAATTAATCGGAGTAAAACTCACCGGAAAATTAAGCGGATGGACTGCACCGAAAGATGTAATCTTAAAAGTGGCCGGAATACTTACTGTAAAAGGAGGTACGAATGCAATTGTGGAATATTTTGGTGAAGGGGCAACAAGTATGAGCTGCACTGGCAAAGGAACTATTTGTAATATGGGTGCAGAGATTGGCGCCACCACCTCTACATTTGGTTATGATGAAAGCATGAGCCGGTATTTAAATGCAACAGGAAGAAAAGAAATTGCAGATGCTGCAGATAAAATAAAAGAATACTTAACCGGCGATGCGGAAGCTTATACAAGCCCTGAGAAATATTTTGACCAGGTAATAGAAATAAATTTAAATGAACTGGAACCACATCTCAATGGCCCTTTCACCCCGGATCTTGCAACGCCAATTTCTGAAATGAAAGCAGCGGCTGCAAAAAATAACTGGCCAACAAAAATTGAATTTGGTTTAATAGGAAGTTGTACCAATTCATCTTATGAAGATATAAGCCGTGCGGTAAGTTTGGCAAAACAAGTTTCTGAAAAAGGATTGAAATTAAAATCAAACTTCACAATTACTCCAGGAAGCGAGCAGGTTCGATATACAATAGAGCGGGATGGGTTTTTAGCGATTTTTGAAAAAATTGGTGCTACTGTTTTTGCAAATGCATGCGGACCTTGTATCGGAATGTGGGATCGGGTAGGTGCAGAAAAACAAGAACGCAATACGATCGTACATTCTTTCAACAGAAATTTTGCAAAACGTGCTGATGGTAATCCAAACACCATGGCGTTTGTTGCTTCACCGGAGTTAGTAACTGCTTTAGCCATTGCTGGTGATTTAAATTTTAATCCACTTACTGATACATTAATAAATGATAAAGGCGATGCTGTAAAATTAGATCCGCCAACCGGGGATGAGTTGCCTGTAAAAGGTTTTGCAGTAGAAGATGCCGGATACCAGGCGCCAGCTGACGATGGAACTAAAGTATCGGTTGTAGTAAAAGGAGATAGTAAACGTTTACAGCTTCTTGCTCCATTTGCTCCCTGGGAAGGAACGGATCTGAATGGATTAAAATTATTGATAAAAGCAAAAGGGAAATGTACAACCGATCATATCAGTATGGCGGGCCCCTGGTTAAAGTTCCGCGGACATCTTGATAATATCAGTAACAATATGTTGATAGGTGCCATGAATTTCTTCAATGAAAAAACAGACAGTGTAAAAAATCAATTGACTGGTGAATATGGAACCGTTCCAAACACACAACGTGCATATAAAGCTGCTGGTGTAGGAACAATTGTTGTTGGTGATGAAAATTATGGCGAAGGAAGTTCAAGAGAGCATGCCGCAATGGAACCACGTCATTTAGGTGTAAGAGTGGTATTGGTAAAATCATTTGCCCGGATTCATGAAACCAATTTGAAAAAACAGGGAATGCTCGGTGTTACATTTGACAATAAAGAAGATTATAATAAAATACTTGAAGATGATACCATCGATTTGGAAGGCCTATTAACTTTTACCCCAGGCAAAAAATTACAAATTGTCCTCAACCATGCTGATGGCAGTAAAGAAACCATTCAGGTAAATCATAGTTACAATCATCAGCAGATAGAATGGTTTAAAGCCGGAGGTGCATTAAATGTAATCCGGAGTGAGTTTGCCAAAGTTTAATTAAACGATTATTTTTTATATTATCAAGTCAACTCAATCGGGGTTGGCTTTTTTTTTACAATGCGAAAAGTAGATTTCATCTGTAGGCAATTTAATTCCTTAATTAATTCTTGCCGCTTTACTTATTTTGCAGTTTGAAATCAGGAGAAGCTGGGTGATTATCGAAAATGATTATGGTTGAAAAAACAGAAGTAGTTGAATTAATAAAAATAAATATGGAGTGATGGTTTAAATTTATTTAATTAAAATCTAGAAATTCATGTCAAAAATTCCATCTTTTTTAAAACCCGGAGATACAATCGGTATTGTATGCCCCGCAGGCTTTATGCCTTTTGAAAAGGCAAAGACATGTATAGATGTTTTGCAGCGTTGGGGCTATAAAGTAAAAACAGGAAAAACGTTGGGTAGCACATCGCTAAATTATTTTTCAGGTACAGATGAAGAACGGCTGAATGATTTTCAAGAGATGATGGATGATGACGATGTGAATGCTGTTTTATGTGGGCGGGGCGGATATGGGGTGGGGCGAATCATCGATCAAATAAATTTTAAAAAATTTAAAAAGAAACCAAAATGGATTATCGGGTTTAGTGATATTGCCATTTTGCATTCTCATATTTATTCTAATTATAGAATTTCAACAATTCATGCACCAATGGCCGCTGCATTTAATGTCTCTGCAGATGAGCCGCAAGGAAAGGAGGGTAGTAATGAAAACGAGTTCATATTATCGCTAAAAAATGTTCTTGAAGGGAAAAAGATAAAATACTGTTGTGATGCTCATGAATTTAACCGCGTAGGTAAAGTGAAAGGTGAATTGATTGGTGGCAATCTTGCGTTGCTGGCGCATCTGGTAGGGACAAAATCTGATATAAATACAAAAAATAAAATATTATTTCTCGAAGATATTGGTGAGCAACTTTATAATATTGACCGAATGCTATATCAGTTAAAACGTTCGGGTAAACTTTCAAAACTTGCAGGATTGATTATTGGTGGCTTTATCGACAATAAAGATACCGACAGGCCTTTTGGGCAAACTGCTTATGAAATAATCCGTGATGTGGTTGAGGATTATAACTACCCGGTTTGTTTCAATTTTCCGGTAAGTCATGAAAAAGAAAATTATGCATTGAAAATGGGAGTGGTGTATAAATTTAAAATTTGGCTGGATGGAGTTTCAATAACTGAATAAAAAATAAGCCGAGATAGCTCGTGACCTGTCCCGGCTTATCCTATGAATAACTATTTTAAAACCGTCTGTAAAAATCACGTATTCTACATGCAATATTATTATCAATTTCATTTACAATATGGCGAACAATTTCTTCTTCATAGGGTGGATTGGCTGCCTGGCGGTTTACTAATTGTTTATCTGATTCGCTTAATGCTCTCGCATCTCCGGTATATGTTGAAAACTCAGTATTCCAACTATGATCGCCACGGAAATTATCACTCCATAAATAGCGGCCATCATTTTCCCGGATATTTATCCGAAACAAACCTTCGGAATACATTGTTCTTTTAGTGGAAGTAATTTTTGCAGTGACATAAGCATATTCATACACAATAGAATCTGGGCGGTAAATTATTTCTTTCGTAATGATTCTTTTTGATACATCTCTTGTGCTTCTGTCATCCCGGATTCTTCCAATATTAAATTGAGAAAATCGCATATCAATCACCTGGTCAATATTTAGATGTTGATTTCTTGCATCCCATTCTGAATAGAAACGTACAAATTCATTTCCGCTGTTATATCTTAAATTGTTCAATACGGTTTCATTAATCGTATTGTTGTTTTGGTTATTGTACGATGAATATTGAAAACGAAAATCATCAGCAGGAAGTACTATTACATTTATTACTGCCAATTGATAAGCTTCATCCATTTTAGTTTTAATTGAAAAATCATTTGGCTTCAAATTGCCAGCCAGTTGAAACTCCCGGAAAGCATTTTTATATGCCTGCCTGTTATTTTGTAAAACTAACCTGTCGCCTCTTTCAATTCTTATATCGGCTGCTTTTTCACGGTAAGTTTCTAAGTAAGAGGAATAGTCAACCGGATTCACAACCTTTGCAACAGAAATATTTCCTCTGGTTATCGAATACAAATTTTGCAAAGCTGCATATTCGTTATACATCCATTCCCATTTCATTTCATTATTTGAATTGGCATGTGTTCGAATATTTGATTCATGAGTACTTACAGCATTCCGGTAAGCGGCAACTATTAAACTTTGCAATTCTGTATCATCAGGGTTTTTCTGAAGTTTCTTCGATGCTAATGCTATTGCTTCATCATAATTTCCTTTGTTGTAAAGTTTGTTGG
>JANPEU010000039.1:0-8518 GCA_031423175.1 Bacteroidota bacterium | reverse complement strand
GCCGTATTCATCCAGCACGGATAGAGGAAGTAGTTGAGAAAACTAAAAAACAGTTAGAAGATCAGATAATGGAGATAGGTGAAAGAACCGTAATTGAATTGGGCGTACATGGCCTGCACAAAGAACTGGTAAGATTAGTTGGTAAAATGCGTTTCCGCTCTTCTTATGGACAAAACCTGTTAATGCACAGCCGCGAGGTAGCCAATCTATGTGCTACGATGGCTGCTGAAATGGGATTGAATCCTAAATTAGCAAAACGTGCAGGTCTCTTACATGATATAGGCAAAGTACCTGATGAAGAAAGTGAATTGAGCCATGCTTTGCTTGGTGCAAAAGTGGCCGAAAAATATGGTGAAATTCCTGCTATTGTCAATGCAATTGGTGCACACCACGATGAAATGGAAATGCAGTTTGTTATCTCACCAATCGTACAGGCATGCGACTCGATTAGTGGTGCAAGACCTGGTGCACGCCGCGAAATAATGCAGCAATATCTTCAGCGAATTAAAGATTTGGAAAATATGGCGATGAGCTATCCGGGCATTGAAAAAGCGTATGCAATTCAGGCTGGTCGGGAACTGAGAGTAATAGTAGAAGCTGATAAAGTATCTGATCAGGATTCTGAAAGATTATCATTTGAAATAGCGCAGAAAATTCAAACCGAAATGACTTTCCCCGGGCAGATTAAAGTAACTGTTATCAGAGAGAAAAGGGCTGTAAGTGTGGCACGTTAAGGAATCAAGATATTGGGTATTGGGAATTAGGCTTTAAGGTTGAGCAGTCTTTATTTCTCAGGTATTTATGTTTGGATCCCAGTTCATTAGCCGAAATTTTATATATAGGCTAGCATTTTAGCCTTGATTAAGCGTTCCTTCCCGTATGTACGGGACTCTTGTACTTTAGTATCTGGATTGAACAAAGAAACAATCAGCAAAAAATAAGACTAATTCCCAATTACAAATTCCCTTCTTCCCCCTATCTTTGCGACCCGTTAAAATAAAAGATTATGAACGCTATAGATTTTGTACACGAGCAACTTACAACCAAGAAACAATACCCTGCTTTTAAAGCTGGTGATAATATTACGGTAAACTATAAAATCATTGAAGGAACTAAGGAAAGAATCCAAAGTTTTAAAGGTGATGTACTAAAACGTCAGGGAACGGGTGCTACCGTTTGCTTTACAGTACGCAAAATATCTGACGGCGTAGGTGTAGAAAGATTATTTCCATTATACTCTCCAAACATTGATTCAATTGAAGTAAATAAGACAGGGGATGTACGTCGTGCAAAATTATTTTATCAGCGTGGCAGAAGTGGTAAAAGTGCAAGAATTCGTGAAAAGCGTCAGGCAGTTGATACAATTGCAACAAAATAATAAAATATCATTTTTCAAAAAATACTCCATTACCGGAGTATTTTTTTTGCCCCTATACTCTACTTGTCCCGATTATTTTCTGGAAAGAGAAATTCCATTCTTTTGAGCTACAATGCTCCACTTTCTGGAAACGTTTGAATTTTAATTTTACAAAATACTTTAAATCAGTAAAACGGATACACCCCTTTAGAGCCTGTCCCGATTCATCAGGTGGATGAAGACATAAATTTCAGTTTCATTTTAAATTCTTAGTACCTATCTTTGAAATCCTAATTTACATGTATATGATAACAACTAATCTACTAAGCGTATTACTCGGTGTATTGGGTACTAACGAAATCATCATTATCCTGATAATAGTTCTGTTGATGTTTGGCGGTAAAAAAATTCCAGAACTGATGCGTGGAATTGGCAAAGGTGTTCGGGAGTTTAACGATGCCAAAACCAATGTAAAAAAAGAGATAGAAGAAAACGTGAATGATGTAAAGAACAGTACTAACTAATTCTTACTTCATTTTCCATTCACTACTAAATAAAAGCAACGCTTTTGTTTACATTCACTTCCATTGAGCAATATCATTCACAATTGCTGCAAGGCAAAATCACCTGTGTTCAGGCGGTTGACTATTTTCTTGAAAAAATAAAAAACACTTCACACCTGAATGCATTTATAGAAGTATATGCAGACGAAGCAAAACGTAAAGCAAAAGAATTAGACGAAAAAAGAAAAACTGGAATTGCTTCCGGAAGACTTCAAGGAGTGATTGTCGCAATCAAAGATGTAATCTGCTATAAAGACCATAAAGTTTCAGCATCCTCAAATATTCTTAAAAATTTTATTTCAGTTTATTCTTCCACAGCAGTTGAAAGATTGTTGCAGGAAGATGCTATCATCATTGGCAATTGCAATTGTGATGAATTTGCAATGGGTAGTACCAATGAAAATTCAGTTTATGGAAACGTACTAAATGCGGATGATGTAACAAGAGTTCCTGGTGGTTCTTCCGGGGGTAGTGCTGTTGCAGTTCAAGCGGGACTTTGTATGGTTTCGTTGGGGAGTGATACCGGAGGTTCTGTAAGACAACCGGCAGATTTTTGTGGTATCATTGGTCTTAAACCAACTTATGGAAGAATTTCCCGGTATGGTTTAATTGCGTATGGTTCATCTTTTGACCAAATCGGAATTTTTGGAAAAAATATTTCAGATGTTTCAAAAATTCTGGAAGTAATAGCCGGAGCTGATGAGTATGACAGTACGGTATCGCAAAAAGAAGTACCCGCATATTCTAGCTTACTAAGTTGTGAAAAAAAATATCGCTTTGCTTTTTTCAATGAAGCATTGAACCATCCGAGTCTAGATAAAGAAATTTCAACTGCTATAAAAAATACAATTAATGATTTGAAAAGGGATGGTCATGAAGTAGATGAAGTAGAATTTGATTTGCTCGATTTTATAGTTCCAGCTTATTATGTGCTTACAACAGCTGAAGCATCATCCAATCTTTCAAGATTTGATGGTGTGAAATATGGTCACCGAACTCAACAAAAAGAAATTGATCTTACTGAATTTTATAAACAGACAAGAAGTGAAGGTTTTGGAAAAGAGGTGAAACGCAGAATTATGCTTGGCACTTTTGTATTAAGTGCAGGTTATTATGATGCCTATTTTACCCGTGCACAAAAGGTCCGAAGCCTGCTACATGAAAAAATTCAGCAAGTATTTAAAAATTATGATTTTATTATCATGCCCACTTCACCAGTTACTGCATTCAAGATTGGTGAAAAGAAAGATGACCCGATCGCTATGTACCTGGCTGATATTTATACAGTAATGGCTAACTTAGTTGGCGTTCCTGCTATTTCGCTTCCACTTTATAAGCATAGCAATGGAATGTCCTTTGGCCTCCAGGTGATGGCTAACCGCTTTGATGAGTTATCTTTGCTGCAATGCGCTGATAAAATTTTATCAGCAGTAAGCAAAAACAATAACTAAAAAAGTTCTTCGTAAAAAGTTGCAGGAATAGAAAACTGATTAAATAATGTTGAATAAATTCCTTCAATCTGATTTTTTATTCTGAACCACAATAGAAACATAGGCACATAAGGAATTCACACATAGACTTTCGGGTGATACTATGTGAAATCTATGTTCCTACTGTGCCTATGTGGTTCAATATTTCGGATCAAGATTACGAAGAACCTCTAAAATCTATCATGCGGATAATTTTATCATACTACTTTTTACTTTTTATACAAATGCCCATTCAGGTAAATGCTCAGATGGATTCTTCATTAAAAAAAATTGCAGTTACCGATTCACTCCGTAAAGCAGATGCACTAAAAAATATTATTCCGGTAAATGATCTTAAATCAGGGTTCAAAGATTTATTTATCACATCCACCTTATCCAATAACATTGATGGGGCTCAGTTAAATCCCCGGGCAATTAATTTTGTTCAGGATTATATTGGTAAGTATGAAAAAAAGCTGACCGATATGAAAAGTTGGGGTAGGCCTTATTTTGATATGATGGATGTAATACTGAGCCAGCATGGAATACCCCGGCAAATGAAATACCTCGCCGTTATTGAATCGCATTTAAAATCCTACGCTGT
Source organism: Bacteroidota bacterium (assembly GCA_031423175.1). Taxonomy (GTDB): domain Bacteria; phylum Bacteroidota; class Bacteroidia; order Chitinophagales; family Chitinophagaceae; genus VBAR01. The sequence continues at coordinate 4,525 of JANPEU010000039.1, read as the reverse complement.
TTCCTGGGCTGGGGCTGTTGGTCCCTGGCAATTTATGCCGGGTACTGCAAGGCAAATGGGTTTAAGAGTAAATAATTATTATGATGAAAGAACTGATTATTACAAAAGCACTCATGCTGCAGCAAGATATTTAACCGATTTATATACCATTTACAGAGACTGGTTGCTGGTGATAGCTGCTTATAATGGCGGGCCCGGCAATGTAGATGCTGCAATAAGAAAAAGCAAAAGCAGGGATTTTTGGACATTACAAAACTATCTGCCTTCCGAATCAAAGAATCATGTAAAAAAATTTATAGCCACACATTATATTATGGAAGGAGGCGGCGGCATAACTACACTTACAAAACAGGAATCAAACGATCTTAAACTAAGTAATGCAACGCTGATTACTGAACTTACAACTGAAGAAATAAATAATTCAAAAACTTTAACGATAAGCGGCAGGTATAACTCGGTTGTGATAACGGGAAAAATTGCAATGGACATTATTAGTTTTAACCGTTACAATCCCAATATTGATAAAACACTTGCCGGTGGAAATACGTATGAATTAAGATTGCCAGCAGATAAATTAGAACTCTTTACTGTAAAAAAAGGGGAAATACTAAATGAGAGTGTGCTATTGTTAATGAATACAGCAAATGAACCGAAGAAGGGGTTTTGAGATTTACTTTCTTGCCTGTTCAACTTTCTTAATTACTTTATTAAAAAACATTTCCCGTCCTTTTCCATTTATTGTAGAAATTAATGTTGATTGGCTAAGTATGTTTTCAAAATGTTTTTTCTGGTTCTGGGTAAATACCACATCCGTGGTTTGTAAATAATTAATAACGGAATGATTAATAAACCCCGCAAGCTGTCCTCCCATTTCTGCCATATATGAATTATCAGCAAGAAAAAATTCATTATAGAAAAGTTGATATGATTTCCCGGTGCTACTGAATTTTCTATTTGTACTGAAACTGATCTTCTCTCCTTTCTCGGCTTGTTGTTTTACATTATCCAATACAATCAAAAGCTGATCAAATAATTTTTGAATGTCATCTCTATTTTTAAATTCATCCACCTGTCTGCTGTAAAGGATTTGTCTTATTGTTGTATGTATGCTTTCGCTATTCCATAGCTCTGTAGAATTTATCTGTTGGTAATTATAATAAACATAATGTCCGGCTTCTTTTAATTCTTTTGGGCAATCTTTAATATTGAAATTCAGCTGTTGATATTCCGGAACTAATAAAATATGTTTTTGCCAAAAGAAAAATTTAAACCATGCAAGTTCAGGGTAAAAGAATTGGTAGAAGATCGGAATATCTTTGTAGAAACATGTAAGTGTTCCATTGTTATCTGCAATCATCTTTAAAGAGTTTCCCATGTTTTCCAAATGCTTCATGAAGGATCCTGACGTATGATCCATTAAATGCCCGGAGAATTGATACTGATTATTTTTTACGTTTGATAAATCATCAATAGAAAGTTGATAACGTTTTATAAGCAATAACAATTCTTCAATAGTTAATAACTGTTCGCCATTTATCCTCCGGTAAGCAGATGCATTGCTGATATTTAATAATGATGCTATTTCTGATGAAGCTTGTGAATTGGTTTTAATTTTTGATTTTACTTTTTGTATCAGCCTCAACTGAAATTCTTTTCCTGAAGTATTATTTTTCATACACTAAAGCTAATGAGCTTTAATTTAATTCTCAGAATTTGAGAAAAATAAATTTTGATTCTCAGGAATTGGGAAAATAATTACGCAGCTGATCCCTACCTTGAAATGTGAAAGAAACCTCTTTCAAAAAATAAAACATGACTAAAAGTTTATTTTTATTTGTTTTCATCTTTTTAAAATTATCATGTTATCCTCAGACCCTTGAAAACAAAAAGAAACAAAACTCACTTTTAGGCATTGGAGTAAATTTGGGTGGAACTCTATTATGGGACAGAAAATCGCATCGCCTTAACGGGGATGCTGGTCTTGTAGCGAATATTTATGTTGAGTACATAAAGTATAAATATATCTATAAATTGAGATTAAACTATACAGGAGAGTTTAACATCCTGGGCAATATCAATCCTGAAGAACAAACAGAATTAGCTTATTTGATAGGTCGTTTTTTTGAGAAAAGATTTTTTTTTACTGAACTAAACGCAGGCGTTTCTTATACCAGTGCTGCATTCAGAAAAACAATTTATGATACTGCTTCAGGAGAAAATAGAGAAATTCATTCGTCCTATCATTATTTCGGTCTGGCTTATGAAGCAAAAGCAGGTTATCAATTTAAAATTGGAAGATTACGCTTTTGCCCTCTGGTTCTGGCAGTTCAGGGTAATTGCAGCATAAGGGGATCATATACTGGAATTACAATAGGGAGTATTTACCGATTTGACCTAACCCGAAAATGAGATTTCGTTGAAATATCGTTTCGCAAAATCTGAGAAAGATTTTTTTAAATTCTCGATAATTGAGAAAATAGTTTTAAAACAACTCATTACATTGCTTTTGAAAAATTTCTTATACCTGCATTCATTATTTTAAAACTTTAGCTTATGAACAAAGTATTTAAAATCCCGATACTTCTCTTTACTGCCATTTGCTGTATGCAAAGTAGCTGCAAGAAAGATAAAACCGATGATGGACTGCCGCCATTAACATTTGAAGGTAAGAATACAATTGGTTGCAAAATAAATGGAGTGCCTTGGACACCGAAAGGAATTTCGGGCGGAGGGGTTATTATCTATCCAACTTCTGGTGGGTATTATGCAGTATTTAATTCTCCATTGATTCATATTTGGATAAAGACAAGTGACCCTTCAAATGAAATAGACCTGTTTATTAAAAATTCCAATAGCCCTAATTATTTGCTACCAAATAAATTCTTATGCAATCAAAATACTAATTCATTACCATTTGGTTCAGGTGAAAAACAAACATATGGGCTTTACCGAGTAAATAGCAAAGAGTATATAACTGATAATTCGCATACTGGCTGGATTGAAGTTATTAAATCAGATAGTGTAAATAAAATAATTAGTGGAAGATTTGAATTTGATGTCTACAACTCATCGGATGGAAAAGTTTATAAAATTACAGAAGGTCGTTTCGATTATACTAATCATTAATTAATCCCAAAATATAACTGTTATGAAAAAACTGAATTTAATTCGGAGCGGTATTACTATGTCCATATTCTTGCTTTTAAATTATGTGGTTATCGCCCAACAAACATTAACCTTTTCGCAAGCTATGGATAGCTTACTGGCTCCTTTAGATAAAAACCGGATTACTACAGGAATTCTTTATGAACGTGTTAAGCCATACGCAAATATTGATTTGTTTAACACCCAAGCAAACGATCCATTTATTTCTGACTTTAGTTATTTCCGACAAGCTTATTCTGAATTATATAATTCGCCATCGTTGGTGTGATGTGATGGATCGAGCTTAGCCCACCAACGAAACGAACCTAAAATTTCAAGTAAAAAGATAACAGAAATACCACTTTCGTGGTATTGCCAAATTGAAATAAGCTCCTTAGTTTACAGTTTGGTGCAACAAAACCACGGATTATTTTGTCATTTAAAAAAGTGCTTGTTTGTAAAACTATTAACCTTCTAACATGAAAAATTTATTCTTACTTCTAATTGTATCTTGTCTTTTTATTAATGCTAAATGCAGAAAGGATAATATGGATAGTAATGGACTGCCCCCCGCAACACAGGAAGGAAAAAACACTTTGGGTTTTTTATTAAATGGGCAAGTATGGACACCGCAAGGAAATAATGGTACAGCCAATCTCAGTATTGATTTTGACTCAGGAATTAATAATGGGATTTTTAATATTAGTGCTTACCGAATTATCACATCCCCCAATAGGGAATATTTCGGCATTGGTGTAAAAGATAGTTTAAACTTTATAACAGCATCAAAAACATATCAGTTGGGTAATAATACCCTTTATGGTGCTTACTTTTCAAACAACAATTGCACATTTGATTATTTTGACAATACCATTAGCCGGAGTGGCACATTGACAATCACAAAACTTGATAGAACAAATCGTATTATTGCTGGCACATTTAGTGCTTCCCTCTCCAAAACAGGATGTACGACCATACAAATAACCGATGGCCGATTTGACATGAAATACTAAACTATTAAACATATTTTACTATGAAAAAGATATTCGCTATGCTGACATGCTCAATAATGCTTCTGTCTTCTGTAAACACATCAGCACAAATTGACACCAGCACTACCCAAAAATTATTGCAATACATCATGCAGCCGCTTGATAAAAACCAGATACCTACTGGTTTCTTAGAAGAATATGGTTGTCCCATTTTGCCAATGGCAACATTTAACGGCACACTTACGGACCACTACTGTCCCGTTAAGTTATCAAAAAGCGAAGGTAGTTTACTAACTATCTTGGCTTCTTGATCAAAAAACAAATCTCGTATATCACATTTTTCAAAAAGACTGACACTTAAAATTTGCATTACCATATTTAATGTTTGA
>JANPEU010000038.1:0-7173 GCA_031423175.1 Bacteroidota bacterium | reverse complement strand
ATTTCGGTTTGAATTTTCTGCGCTATTTCAAATGATAATCTTTCAGAATCCTGATCAGATACTTTATCAGCTTCTACTATTACTCTCAGTTCCCGACCAGCCTGAATTGCATACGCTTTTTCAATGCCCGGATAGCTCATGGCCATATTTTCCAAATCTTTAATTCGCTGAAGATATTGCTGCATTATTTCGCGGCGTGCACCAGGTCTTGCACCACTAATCGAGTCGCATGCCTGTACGATTGGTGAAATAACAAACTGCATTTCCATTTCATCGTGGTGTGCACCAATTGCATTGACAATAGCAGGAATTTCACCATATTTTTCGGCCACTTTTGCACCAAGCAGTGCATGGCTCAATTCACTTTCTTCATCAGGTACTTTGCCGATATCATGTAAGAGACCTGCTCGTTTTGCTAATTTAGGATTCAATCCCATTTCAGCAGCCATCGTAGCACATAGGTTGGCTACCTCGCGGCTGTGCATTAACAAGTTTTGACCATAAGAAGAGCGGAAACGCATTTTACCGACTAATCTTACCAGTTCTTTGTGTAGTCCGTGTACGCCCAATTCTATAACTGTTCTTTCACCAATCTCCATTATTTGATCTTCTAACTGTTTTTTAGTTTTCTCAACCACTTCTTCTATCCGTGCTGGATGAATACGGCCATCAGTAACTAGTTTTTGTAAACTTAAACGTGCAATTTCCCGGCGCAATGGATCGAAGCAGGAGAGCAGGATAGCTTCGGGTGTATCATCCACAATAAGATCAACTCCGGTGGCAGCCTCCAAAGCTCTGATATTTCTTCCTTCACGTCCAATTATCTGTCCTTTTATTTCATCGCTTTCAAGGTTGAATACCGTAATAGCATTTTCAATAGCTTGTTCCGAAGCAGTACGCTGAATAGTTTGAATAATTATTTTTCTTGCCTCTTTGTTTGCTTTTTGTTTTGCATCGTCAATTATTTCCTGTTGAAGCCCGATCGCTTTTGTTTGTGCCTCCTGTTTCAGGCTTTCTATTAACTGCGTTTTTGCTTCATCGGCAGTAAGACCTGCAATTTTTTCTAAGCGGCGTATATGTTCTTCCTGATGTTTCTCAAGTTCAGTTCTTTTTAAATTCACAACATCAATCTGACGGTTCAGATTGTCTTTGATCACATCATTCTCTTTGATTTGCTTATCAAGATTCCCTTCTTTTTGAGTAATAGATTGTTCTTTCTGCCGTGCACGGTTTTCAGATTCATTAATTTTTCGGGTACGTTCATTTGCTTCCTTTTCATGGGTAGACCTTAATTGCACCATACGTTCTTTAGCTTCCAGTTCTTTTTCCTTCCTGATTGTTTCGGCTCTTAGCTCGGCTTCTCTCAGTATGGTTTGCGATTGCTGTTCAGCTTCTTCTACTTTCTTTTTTGTGTTTTTGTCAAAAATGAATTTACCCGTAAGAATGCCCACAAGCAGGGCAGCCACACCAATGATGATGTATAAAATATCTGGAGTCATGAATTATTTTTTTTTGATTGTACATAATGATATGATGATTATTGGGCCATCATATAAATTTAAAATAAAATTCCCCTGTAAAGCCGGAGACTCACGAAGATATAAAAACAATGGTTAGTAATGAAATGAGAGTTTTGTATTTGAAGAACTTGGGGTTGGTAATATGTCCGTTGGACAAATTACTAATTCCTACTCCCTCACTTCTCCAACTGTCCCTGCAGCATTTTCTCAATTATATTTAATTTTTCAGACAGATTGCCTTTATCTAAATCGGCTGCCAAAGCATTGTGTTGTTCTGTGGCGTACCAAATAAGTACCATGGCTATATAATCCTGCATGTCCTTTCCGGCAAACATGGTTTTGAATTCAATGATTTTATCATTGATAACTTTGAGTGTTTTTCGCACTACTTCCTCATCTTTTGGCTGAATTTTGATCCGGTATGAACGATCGCCGATGACGGCAGTAATTGGAATTAGTTCCTGCATAGCTTGCATTTTTGATTTTCTTGTTATACTTTCGGAATCCCCTGAATAAATCCTTCCCCCTCAGAAAACGAACCCGCATTAACATTTAACCCGAAGATTCTGAAAAATTGATTTAGTAATCAAAACTAACAGACAATTTTATGTTTGCCAAAGTTAAATCAATGGTCTTTATAGATTCATTGCGATTGCATTTAAATGCAAAAATCGATTCTTCTTTCAAAGCAGTGCTGAAAGATGATAAAGGAAGCATTTGCAGTAGTATGGAAACTATAATGCCCGCCGAAAATCATGAAATGGAGTGGACAGGTTTAAATACATTGCCATACGGTGTTTATTCCCTGGAGCTTTCAAATGGCGATGAAGAAATGCAGATGCGATTAGTAAAACGGATTTGATTACTGGCTTAATAAGGCTATGCAACGGTCTATCTCTTTAATATATTGGTTCAACCTTCTCTCAAATTCTTTTTTGTCATTCTCATTCATTTCTACTGTATTCATTTTTAAAATACTTACCTGCTGTTTCAGTTCATCCATTTTTGATTGATGCGAAGAAGATTCTTTTTTAAACGAATCCAATTCTTTTTTCAAATCATTATTTTCTTTTTTCAATAAAGCCTGTTGCTTCAGCAACTGCTGAAGCTTTTCATTGATTCGCTTTATTTGAACCTCCAGCTCCGGCATTTTCTTAAAATATTAAATTTGAAATTTTCAATTTACAATCATTTTCTAATTTCCGCATCCAATTCCTTTTCCAGCGATCCCATAATTAAATTCATCCATCCATCTATTTCTTTATCGGTTAACGTTTTTTCGTCGTCTGCAAATGTAAAATTAACAGCTAATGATTTTTTATCGGATCCCAATTTCTCACTTTCAAATATATCAAACAACTTTACTTCACGCAGATTGTTAAGTTTTATTTTTTGTACTGCACTTTCCACATCCCGGTAAGCAAGTCCTTTTGAAACAATCATGGCAACATCTCGTTGCACTGTTGGATATTTTGGCAACGCCTTCATTGCATTATTTTTCATTGCTGATAATTCCACCACATCAGCCCATCTGAATGCTGCATAATAAACCGGTTGCTTTATATTAAATTTTTCAAGCATTGTTTTGTTTACCTCGCCAGCTTCTGCAATTATTTTTCCCGATGATTTTATTTCTATATGATTGTCAAATTTAGCAACAGGCATTATTTCAATTGAGTCAGCATTGATGCCCAATAATTTTAAAATTCCATTTACGACTCCTTTTAAATAATAAAAATCAGCTGCAACAGCCTTTTTTTTCCAGCTATCTTCTGAAATATTTCCTGATACAACAACACAAAGTTGATCCGCTTCGTGATATTTTCCCGGACCCAGAGTCATATACCCTTTTCCAAATTCAAAAAGTTTTAAAGATGTATTGCGATGATTTAAATTATTTGCTACGACAGTAAGACTCGTTTCTAAAAGTGATTGACGCAGAATATTCAGATCGGCGCTCAGGCTGTTCATCATTTTTACCATGCTTTGTTTTTCTTCATCAGAAAAATAAGCAGCGTTGGTAATGGAATTGGTCATGATTTCGTAAAAGCCAAAACCGACTAAATAGTTAGATGTTTTTTCTTTTAAAATTTCTGCATTGTAATTTTCTTCAACCGATGGTGTAATCGTTATAGCACCTGGAATCTCGATATTATCCAAACCATCTATCCTTAAAATTTCTTCGGCAATATCTGCTGGTAAATTGATGTCTGGTTTGTTAAAAGGTACGGCTACAATCAAATCATCAATGCCTTCGCGGACTATTTCAAAACCCAATGTGGTTAAAATGTTTTTTACAGCATCAGGGTGATAATTTTTACCACTGATTTTTTTCAGGTAATGATATTTGACAGTTACCTGCGTTTTTTCTTTCGGCAATGGAAATACATCAACGATATCCGACGAAATTTTGCCACCACAAATTTCTTTAATTAATAATGCAGCACGTTTCAACACATTTACAGTAGCAGAAATATCTGTTCCTTTTTCAAAACGGCTTGCAGCATCGGTTCTTAATGCATGACGAAACGAAGTTTTGCGAATCGTAATACCATTGAAAAATGCACTTTCTAAAAAAATATTTTTTGTGTTATTGGAAACGCCACTATGTAATCCACCAAACACACCTGCAATACAAATTCCTCCTTCAATGTCGCATATCATCAAATCTTCTGCATTCAATTTTCTTTCCTTCTCATCAAGCGTAACAAACTTCGAACCTTCCGGTAAATTTTTTACAATAATTTTTTTCCCTTTTATCTTATCTGCATCAAAAGCATGAAGTGGCTGCCCCGTTTCGTGTTGAATGAAGTTGGTAATATCAACGATATTATTTATCGGTCGCTGACCTATTGATTTTAATTTTTGTTGCAACCATTGCGGAGATTCTTTTACCAGAATATTTGAAATACTGATACCCGAATACCGGGGACAAGCAATCGAATTTTCTACTACTGCTTCAATTTTCAAACTCGTATTATCAATTTTAAAGCTATTTGAATTTGGTAGTTTTGGTTTAAAGGGTTTTTTATCATGATGCGAAAGATAGGCGCATACATCTCTTGCCACACCCCAATGGCTCATTGCATCCATCCGGTTAGGTGTAAGTCCTATTTCATATACATAATCAGTATAGGGCCTGAAGTAGTCAATAGCCGAAGTACCTGCCATTACATCATTGGGTAATACAAGAATGCCTGTATGCGAAGTACCCAAACCAATTTCATCTTCGGCACAAATCATTCCATAGCTCTCCACGCTTCTTATTTTAGCAACCTTCATCGTCATTGGTTCACCGGTTGAAGGATAAATTGTAGTTCCAACTTTTGCAACAATTACTTTTTGTCCTTTTGCTACATTAGGTGCACCACAAACAATCTGCAGGGGTTCGCCGACCCCAATATTTACCGTTGTCAATGTAAGTTTATCAGCATTTGGATGTTTTTCTGTAGTCAATACTTCGCCGATTATAAGTCCATTTAACCCACCTTTTACCTCTTCATATTTTTGAAAGCTTTCTACTTCCAATCCTACAGAAGTTAAGATACGTGAAAGCCTTTCCGGTTCTACTATTACGGGTAAATATTCGCTTAGCCAGTTGTATGAAATCGTCATGTCTTCTGTCTGCTTTAGTGGCGGCGAAGATAAGAAAGAGAAAGATGAAATGTGTATGATATTGGAAGGACTAAAATAAAAGGAAGTATAATAATTTTTTTAGCTTTAAAAATAAAATGAAGCAATTAAATTTTATCTTTAGTCGGTTTGAAAAAAATTGTGGATAACCGATTCATTTTTTTGTAAAAATTGTGCAGAAAGAAAAATTTTCTTCAATGACTTTTCAGTTCTTATATTCGCTGTCTGACTTAGGGACTACATTTCGAACCGAACCAAAAATTTACCGATTCAAGTATGGAGTTTACCCGATAGTCATTGGTAATTTATCAATGAATAACTTTTTATCGCTATAACTGAACATGGCAATACCCAATATAAATAAAGAAAGAACACAAAGAAGAAAGTCAGCAGTGGATCTCGGCACCATGGTGTATGGAAAAATTCCACCACAGGCAAAAGATTTGGAAGAAGCAGTATTGGGCGCCATTATGCTGGAGAAAGACGCTTTTGATAATATAGTAGAAATATTAAAACCTGAGTGTTTTTATGTAGAGGCGCATCAACGGATTTTTAAATCCATGCAGGGGCTAGCTAATAAAAGCCAACCCATTGATATTTTAACCGTAGTAGAAGAACTGAAATTCCGCGAAGAATTGGAAATGATTGGCGGCGCCTATTATGTAACGCGGCTTACCAATATGGTAGTTTCCTCTGCCAATATTGTAGCACATGCAAGAATTATTCTTCAAAAATTTATACAACGTGAACTCATTCGCATCAGTGGTGAAATTATAGGTGATGCTTACGAGGACTCAACAGACGTTTTTGATTTGCTCGATGATGCAGAAAGTAAATTGTTTGAAATTACAAACAATCACCTGCGTAAAAATTTTGATTCGATTGATTCGGTGTTGGTAAAAACAATTCAGCGCATTGAAGATATGCGCCACCGCAATGAAGATATAACTGGTGTGCCAAGTGGTTATGCATCGCTTGACAGGGTAACTTATGGATGGCAACAAACAGATTTAATCATTCTTGCTGCACGACCTGCTGTTGGTAAAACTGCATTTGCACTTAACCTTGCACGTAATGCGGCACTGAGTGCCAGTAAATCAACACCAGTTGCTTTTTTCAGTTTGGAGATGAGTGCCGGTCAGTTGGTACAGCGTATTCTTGCTGCCGAAAGTGAAATATGGTTAGAGAAAATTGCAAGGGGTAAATTGGAAGAACATGAAATGAAACAGCTTTATGCCCGCGGTATTCAGCGTTTATCACAGGCGCCAATCTATATAGATGATACACCTGCCTTAAATATTTTTGAACTTCGTGCCAAATGCCGTCGTTTAAAAAACAAACATAATATCGGTTTAATTATTGTTGATTACTTACAACTCATGAGTGGTACTGGTGAAAATCGGGGTGGCAATCGTGAGCAGGAGATAAGTAATATTTCCAGAAACCTGAAAGCACTTTCAAAAGAATTAAGTGTTCCCATTATTGCACTTTCGCAGTTAAGCCGTGAAGTGGAAAAAAGAAAAGAAGGAAATAAGATGCCGCAACTGAGTGATCTCCGTGAATCAGGTGCCATCGAACAGGATGCAGATTTAGTAATGTTTCTTTACCGCCCTGAATATTATGATATCACTACAAATGAAATGGGAGAAAATAATCGGGGTGAAACCCATGTAAGAATTGCGAAACACAGAAATGGTTCTCTGGAAACAATCAAGCTCCGTGCATTGCTGCATATTCAGAAGTTTACAGAAGATGAAGGCGGCGATTTTACCAAGATGGGCTTACCACCCGGAAGCTGGACTCCGGTGAAAGATGATACAGACGGTGCCAAAGTATTTATACAAACGGGCAGCAAGATGAATGATTTGAAGGACGATGATGATAATCCATTCTGACCTGCCTGCCGCAGGCAGGTTTTAGATTTCAGATTTAAGATTTTAGATTTGTCCTGCTTGTTGCGGGACATTTTTTTAATAAAATGACGTTACCTTTTTTCTATATCGAAACTTATGATGCTTCA
>JANPEU010000037.1:0-1949 GCA_031423175.1 Bacteroidota bacterium | reverse complement strand
CGAACTATCTCTATTGTTGACCAGATATTCATTAAGGCACAACGGATAAAAACCATTCAGCAAAAAGGGGAGCAAAAAATATCGGATGGTATTGCAAGCGAATTTAAAGGGATTATTAATTATGCAATAATTGGCTTAATACAAATGGATTTGCCTGAAAATTCGTCGGAAGAACTGAGTATTGATGAAGTTTCAAAGCTATTTGATGATTACTCACAAATGGCTAAACGTTTAATGGGCTATAAAAACCATGACTACGGCGAAGCATGGCGCAGCATGAGCCAGGAAAGTTTTGTGGATCTTATTTTAATGAAACTACAGCGCATCCGCCAGATACTGACCAACGATGGTAAAACAATTACGAGTGAAGGCATTGATGCCAATTACCTTGATATCATTAACTATGCAGTGTTTGCCTTAATACTTATGTAATATGAAATCAGCTGTTAACATTGCAAGGATTATTGTGGGAATATTATTCATCTTCTCCGGATTAGTAAAAGCCAATGACCCCCTTGGCCTGAGTTACAAAATGCAGGAATTTTTTGAATTGTGGGGCATGGCAAAATTTAATTCCTGGACATTGCTGATGTCTGTGTTAATGAATGCCTTTGAAATTATTGCCGGGTTTGCATTACTGCTCGGGTGGAGAATAAAATTATTCAGCTGGCTTTTATTATTACTTATCATCTTCTTTACTTTTCTTACTGGCTACGCTTTTCTTTCAGGTAAGTTTCAGAACTGCGGCTGCTTCGGTGATTGCTTACCCATTACTCCCAAAACTTCTTTTGTAAAAGATTTGTTACTGCTGGCACTTATCAGTTTTCTTTTCTGGAAACGAAATATGATCAAACCGTTGTTGTCAGATAAAACAGGAACACTTTCCATGCTGGCTGTTACTATACTGAGCTTTGGTCTGCAGTGGTACACTCTAAGTTATCTTCCGGTGGTTGATTGTTTGCCTTTTAAAAAAGGAAATAATATTACGCAGAAAATGAAAATACCGGAAGGGGCGAGGCCAGACAGTTTTGCCATCCGCTTTGTCTATGAAAAAGCTGGAAAACAATATGAATTTGCTCCGGCAGAATTGCCGGCAGACCTTGCTACCTACAAATTTGTAAGCCGTAAAGACAAATTAGTAAAAAAAGGAAATGCCGACCCGGCCATCAAGGGGTTTTCTATATCCGGTGTTACAGATGAGGACTCTACGCAAATTGTTCTTTCGCAATCGTATGCTGTTTTACTTTTTTGCGAAGATTTTTCTGTTCCTGTTTCAAAATGGGAAAAAGAATTTGCCGGTATCTATGCAGCAGCAAAAGCAAAAAATATTCCAGTATATATGATAACCACACAATCGGGTGAGGCGGCAAAAAACATTGCAGGAACATCATTTGCAGCTATACAGGTATTCAAATGTGATTTTACAGCTATCCGTACCGCCGCAAGAACAAATCCCTGTTTATATATTTTAAAGCAGGGAGAAATTGTAAGTAAATGGAGCCGTCATCATTTTTCATCAGCGAATAAATTAATTGAAGGAATTACCACTCAATCAGCTGCCCCAATTAACCAATAAACCAATAAACCAATAAACTAATTAACAGCATTTCATGCTCAAATACATCACCAAAAAAATTCTGTATGGCCTGCTTGTGCTGGCAGGGGTGGTGGTATTAGTTTTCTTTTTATTCCAGGGTTTTGGAGATCCTTCTAGAATTGTGATGGGGCAATCAGGCGACTCTGCCACACAATCCAATATCCGCAAAGAACTCTATCTTATAAATGATAAAGGAGAGAATATCTCAACCTTTAAACAATTTCTTTACTACCTGAATGATGTTTCTCCGATCTGCTTTCACAGTAAAGAAGATATTGCTAATAAAAAACTGAAAGGAATTTTTATCGGCGGCGACAATAAGTTTGGATTAAAAATTCCCTATCTCCGAAAA
>JANPEU010000036.1:0-2530 GCA_031423175.1 Bacteroidota bacterium | reverse complement strand
GTAAACCAGCATGGCAGCGGTTAATTATTATGCTGGGTGGTGTTATTGTAAATATTATTCTTGCTATACTTATTTTCATAACCATACTTTGGGTATGGGGCAAAGAATATCTTCCGCCAGCCAATGCTAAGTTTGGTATCGTTGCAGACAGCCTTGCCACTTCGATTGGATTAAAGGATGGTGATTTTGTTTTAAAAGTGGATACAACTACTTTGAAGGATATTAATTCATTACGAGGACAGATAATTTTAAATGAAGCAAAAACACTTACTGTTCAGCGGGGTGATAGTGTTTTTCAATTAATGCTTGATGAGGGATTAGTTCGGAAACTAAATACAAGAAAAGCCGGAAGTTTTATTTCAATACGGGCTCCATTTGTTATTGATACGTTTATTAAAAATTCAAATGCAAAAAAAGCGGGCATTTTAAAAAATGACCAGGTGATTGGCGTAAACAGTATTGAAACGCCATTTTATAATAATTACCAGGAGGTAGTTAAGAATAAAAAAAACACCACCATTCAATTAAGAATTTTAAGAGGAACTGATACACTTATAAAAGACGTACAATTGGATGAAGATGGGAAGATGGGAGTGGTTGCAAAAACACTGGATAGTTTAGGATTTCAGTTCGCAACAGAGAAATACAGTTTTTTTAAAGCCATACCTGCAGGGTTTAATGAATGCTGGTCCACTTTATCGAGATACATGACTGGTTTGCGTCAACTATTTACCGGCAAAGCAAAAGCAAGTGAATCGGTTGGTAGTGTTTTAAGTATTGGCAGTATCTATTCTGGTACCTGGCATTGGCAATCATTCTGGACTTATACTGCCATCTTCAGTATCATTCTTGCTTTCATGAACGTATTACCGATACCCGGATTAGATGGCGGCCATGCATTATTTACTTTAATGGAAATGATAACCGGCCGGAAACCAAGTGATAAATTTTTAGAATATGCACAAATGGTAGGAATGGTTTTATTATTAGCATTAATGGCTTATGCACTCGGGTTGGATATCTGGAGAATATTTAAATAAGATTATAATTCAATCCCAATCTTTTTCATTAATAAAGAGGCATTCATGCTGCGGCAGATGCCTCTTTTTAATTTATAATCAAAATACAATTCATCATTGGCTACCTGTACATCAAAATGATAATTGTGAATGCTGCTTGGAAATTCGTCAGCTAATTTTGCCAATTCTAAATCATGCGTAGCTATTAATCCAGCAGCATTGTGGTGTATCAATTGTTTTATCAAAGCTCTGGAACCGGTATGTCTGTCGGCAGAATTTGTGCCTCTTAAAATTTCATCTAATAAAAGAAATACTTTTTTATTTTTATAAACGGCATCTATTACTTCTTTTAATTTTTTTAGTTCTGCATAAAAGGTGGATGTGCTTTCTTCCAGGTTGTCACTCACCCGCATACTGCTTAAAACTTTCATGGGTGAAAGCGTTAGTGATTTTGCAAAAACGGATGAACCCATCATACTTAATACAATATTTACTCCCACACTTCTCAGAAATGTACTTTTTCCGGCCATATTCGAACCGGTTATTAAATTCATTTGATTTACTCCTGCTGTTGAAAAAGAATTAGAAATCAATTTTTCTTTTGGTATTAACGGATGCCCTAATTCATCAGCACTAAATATACCTTGCTGACTACTTAAAACCGGGAATGAATTTCCGGGATGATTGAAATGCAAGTTGGCTAGTGAAGAAAGAGATTCGAATGCTGCCAATGCATGAAACCAATCGCCGATATTTTGTTTATTAGCTGTCTTCCATTTTTCTAGTGTAAAAATCTGCTGCAAATCCCAAAACAAAAATGTGTTGAGTGGAATAAATACAAGTGGGTTCAATCGGATATCTAACAGGTCCAGAATCTTTTTTAGTTTCCGGATGGATTGAGACGAAGTGGTGGAACCGGTTTTATATTTATTTTTTAACTGCAATAATAAAGTTGATTTAAATTCTTTTTTTTCAATCCACCCGATACTATCTGAAAGCGATTCTAATTGTGGCGCAATTTTATTCAGTTGAAAATAGGCGGGCATCACCAGTTTGGAAATAATGAATGAAAAAGAAAGCATGAGAAGTATCAAAGCATAGAAAGCGGATGACGGAAGAATATCTGCCACATGAAGAATGAGGAAACCGAAACTGATAGCAGGTAATACATATTTCAAAACTTTCCAGAACGGGTTATTTAAAAAAGTATTGGGTTGTTGCAACCAGTTTTCAATTTTTTCTTGTGTAGCAATTGTAATAGGTGTTGCTAAGCCATGCGATTGAAGCTGCTGCCGCCATTTTATTTCATCAGTTAATTCTTTTATTGCCACCTGGCGCTGAATAATTATTTCTTTTGATGCGGGATGCAATAACCAATCTGCAAATAATGTATTCCCTTGTTCGCTGTTGGTCCGGTTGATGTATTGATACAGCGATGCTCTGCCAAAAATATCAAGATCGTTTGCATATTCATGGGTTTCGGGTTTGAATTGTGTGCCAGCTGGCAAATG
>JANPEU010000035.1:0-2424 GCA_031423175.1 Bacteroidota bacterium | reverse complement strand
CCTGATGGTGGTGAAAGAAATACCAAAAGAAAGATATGGAGTTTATATGGGTGTAATTAATATGATGATTGTAATACCCATGTTTATTCAAACATTGACTTTTGGTTTTATTTTGAAAAATTTTTTATACAACAACCCGGGTAATGCAATCTTATTTGCCGGTGTGTTATTGCTCATTGCGGCACTTTGCACACTTTTAATAAAATCAGAAAAAATTACGGGTGATATTGTATTACCAGCTGGCGGTGGTCATTAATAATTCGAAAATGAAAAAAATACTTTGTATAGGAGAAGCTTTGATTGATATGATATGCATTGATAAAGGCAAACCTTTATCAGAAGGAGAAAATTTTTTAAAAAAACCAGGCGGTGCTCCTACTAATGTTGCAGCAGCTATTGCAGCATTAGGTGGCAAAGTTGAATTGGCTGCAAAAGTTGGTATTGATCCTTTTGGCAATCATTTAATTGAGGTGATGCAATCATTTGGTGTGAGCACAAAATGGATGCTGCAGGATAAAAATCATTTTACCACATTCGCATTTGTATCATTAATGGAAAATGGCGAACGTGATTTTTACTTCAACCGCGGGGCAGATGGCCAACTAACGAGTGAAGAAATAGATGCTATCAATCTGGATGAATTTTCTATTGTTCATTTTGGTTCTGCTACCGGATTTTTAGTGGGCCCCTTACAAGCAGCTTATCAAACTCTTTTACAAAAATCATTGCAACAAGAACTATTTATCAGCTTCGATCCCAATTACAGAAGCCTGCTGTTTCAAAACAATAAACAATCGTTTATTGATCAGAGCTGGAATTTTTTAAACAACTGTCATTTTTTTAAAGTAAGTGATGAAGAGGCAATGATGCTTACCGGAAAACAAACAGTAACCGATGCCGCTGCTGATTTTCTGGAAAAAACAAATGCCGTATTTGCAATAACTATCGGAAAAGAAGGAACACTGCTGGGTATAAACGGTAAAACAGAAATTATTCCCAGTATAGATATCAAACCCGTTGATACTACCGGAGCTGGTGATGCATTCGTCGGGGCATTATTATACCAGTTATCTGATAAATCATTTGCAGAAATAAAATTATTAACGACTGAAGAATGGAAAAAATTAATTTTTAATAGTAATAAAGCGGGAGCAAGAACATGTGAATACCTGGGAGCGATGGAAGCCTTCAAAAATTTAAACAACGAAATTTTTAAATAAAATCAGCCGTGGCATTTGACAAAATACAAATTGGCATTACTACAAAGAATC
Source organism: Bacteroidota bacterium (assembly GCA_031423175.1). Classification (GTDB taxonomy): domain Bacteria; phylum Bacteroidota; class Bacteroidia; order Chitinophagales; family Chitinophagaceae; genus VBAR01. The sequence goes on along the minus strand of JANPEU010000035.1, from coordinate 1,153 downwards.
ATTCATTTGAAAAACTATTCAGGGAAAGATTTCAGTCATCACTGGGCGAGTTAAGTAATTTGTTTAATAAAATTTATGCTTATCATCCTGACAACAAAGAGAGTTTTGAAAAAATTATTGAAACAATTGAAACTGCCTTTAGTGAAAGAAATACGATTTTAAAAGAACGGGATTTTTATAAATTAAAAACGGAGCCGGAACATTGGTTTCTCAGCAATCAACTCTGCGGAATGAGTTTGTATGTCGATCGCTTTTGCGGTACCATCAAAGAGCTACAAAACAAACTTGATTATTTTGAAAACCTCGGGGTAAATTTTTTACATCTGATGCCGATATTTGAAAGCCCTGCAAATGAAAGCGATGGCGGGTATGCTGTATCTGATTTCAGAAAAGTAGATAATCGCTTTGGAACACTCGATGATTTAATCAGCTTACAGGAAGAAATGCGCAAACGCAATATGTACCTGATGCTGGATATTGTTTTAAATCATACATCCCACCGGCATGAGTGGGCATTGAAAGCAAAACAAGGAGAAAAATTTTACCAGGATTATTTTTATTTTTTCAATGACCGGCACTTACCGGATCAATATGAAAAAACGATGCCGGAAATTTTTCCTGAATCAGCACCGGGAAATTTTACTTACATCCCCGAGTGTAATAAATGGGTGATGACGGTTTTTCATAATTACCAATGGGATTTAAATTTTTCCAACCCACAGGTATTTATTGAAATGCTTTCTACCATTTTCTTTTATGCCAATATGGGTGTTGATGTTTTACGCATCGATGCTCCTGCGTTTATCTGGAAGCAAATGGGAACGGATTGTCAGAATCTTCCACAGGCACATCTTTTATTGCAATTAATAAAACAATGTGTTCAGATTGCAACACCGGGAATGGCTTTGCTTGGTGAAGCAATCGTTGCTCCTTCAGAAATAATAAAATATTTTGGTACAGAAAATAAAGAAGCGAAAGAATGTGATTTTGCATACAATGCAACTCAAATGGCTTTACAATGGGATGCATTAGCTACTGGCGATACAAAAATTATGTTGAGTGCCCAAGGGCTAATATTGAAAAAGCCTTACGGTACTTCATGGATAACTTATACCAGATGTCATGATGATATTGGTTTGGCTTACGACGATGA
>JANPEU010000034.1:0-1522 GCA_031423175.1 Bacteroidota bacterium | reverse complement strand
TAATGCAAGAATGTGGAAAAAATTAAATAGGTCTGTTTGCAAGGCCTGTTTTTTGTCCACAATACAATCTTATAACAGAATGAAAATGAAAGATTGAAAGCTATTTTTGACAGCTTGAAATTTATTTTTACTGCACTGTTCCAAACAAATCTCCATCATTCCATTTTGGCCTTTCCAGAGTCTGTGCAATAGAATAACTGATTAGAAAATTTAATTGCACATATGTTTTTGCAGCAGCAAAATTAAAAATACCATTCATGCCATCAGCAGCCTGGTGATAATATTTAGCTCTCCATTCTTTTACAAACGCAACCAGATCAAAACCTGGAATATTTGTTTTAGTGCCATATTTTATATGCAATGCTGGTATGCCATTCATTACAAAACTATATTGATCACTTCTTACAAACCGATTTTCAGTTGGTTCAGGATCTTTTTCAACATCCAATCCAAGATAGCTGGCAGCAAATTTTACATTGTTCATAATGCTTGAATGTTCTGCGCCCAGTGGCACAACAGAAAGGAGCGGAGCAATCACCGTCGGCATATCCGTATTTACATCGGCAACAATTGATTTTTTTGGAACAGTTGGATTGGTTGCAAAATAAGATGAGCCAATTAATCCCATTTCTTCACCGGTTACCATTACAATTAAAACAGATCGTTTTGGTTTTGCTCCAGATGATTTATAAACTCTCGCAATTTCAAGCAAGGATGCAACTCCCGAAGCATTATCATGAGCTCCATTATAAATCGAATCGCCGTTTTGTACTCTTCCGATTCCTAAATGGTCAAGATGTGCTGAATGAACCACGTATTCGTTTTTTAAAACTTTATCCGTTCCGGGTATCATGCCAACAACGTTATAACTTTCAAAATCAGTATGTGTTGTTTTGTAAGAAGTGGAAATGCTATACGGTAAATCAAATGAAGATTGTTTTCCATTTTTTAAATCAGCCAAAACTGTAACCATGTTTTTGCCCGAGTTCATAAAAAGTTTTTTCAAAAAATAAGTTGTTCCATTTAATACAATATTTAAATTTCCAATGAACCCACGGCCATAAGCAATATTTTTTTCCGGATTTAATGTTGTGTTTGATTGAATTGTGGGATTCGGATTTGTTCCGGGTCTGATTAATGTATTTATCGATATAACGCCAATTGCTCCTTTATTAAATGCAGTAGTTGTTTTATTTCCGGCGTTAGAAAAATGTGCTGTCAGGGTAGAAATTAATCCCGGGGGAGCACCATTAACCAACACTACTATTTTACCTTTCACATCTATACCATTATAATCTGAGTAGCCGCCAGGAATTTCAACACCGTAGCCGGCAAAAATCAATTGAGCTTCTGCAGCAGCACTTTCAATGAGTGGGTGAGGGGCTGGTGTAAATTCTCGTATAAATGTCAGTGAGTCGGCATTACCATTTTTATCTTTTAAAATGGCAACGGCTGAACTATTATTTACCACTGATTTTCTTTTGACCAATTTTTGTGTAAATCCGCCATTATCTCCGCCGGG
>JANPEU010000033.1:0-1566 GCA_031423175.1 Bacteroidota bacterium | reverse complement strand
TTTGAAATTTTCATAATCAACTTCTTTTACGCCATTTGTATCTTTCATTTGTCTCTGGTTGATGCGGATTATATCATCTACCTGGATATTTCTTTTAATTGAACAACCTGACTGAAATGCTTTTTTAATATTTCTTAAATGGTTTTCACGGTAAGCACTTGAAAGCTCATGATAAGGTTTGTTAAGTAATAAAAAATGATTGACTCTTAATTCTGTATTTACTTTCTGGAAATTAAAGACATTGCCACTGTTTAGCAAAATTTCTACCAGTTTAAATTTTTTTGAAATTGTAATTATAAAAGATTCGACAAGCGTTTCAGATAAATTTTTGCCAAACACTCCCAATGATGCAGTAAATGCCGGCTGGTATAAATAGGCAATACCCAGTTTTTTATTCCAGGTCAATGGCATTACTGCTTCATAATCGTTAAGAACCAATGCATCCCAATTTTTCGCCATTGTATCAAGGTAAAATGAATAGGCATAGATCAGGCCATTTGATGCAGTTTCTATGCAAGCATCCCATTTGGTTTTATCTATCTCTTTATTCCGGAGATAATGTATTTGATTTTGTTTACCCATCAGAAACTGAAATTGCGATCGAACTTACGAAGATTGAAATTGGAAATATCAATGGTAAACGAAATTGTTTTAAATAGTCTTCCTTTCTTTTCAATAGTTGATTGAATATAATCTTTAAAAACCGAGCTATAAATGAGCGGTATATAAATATTAATTGTTTCTTTGAACAAAGGGATTTGTAAACCTGCATCAAATAAAAAACGATCTGTCTCTGCTTCTTTTTCCCATGCCTCCGCAAATGTGCCGATATCAAAAAATAATTTCAACGGAATTTTTACAGGCAGCATACTTAATGGATTGATAGATGTAGGAATCGTAGTACTGAAATTTACCGATGCAAGCCAGTTATCCGTTTTGCCAACCTTACTTGCAAGTAAGTCCGTCCGTACTTTAAATCCGCCATCACGGTTCATTATTTGCTTGCTTTCCATCCCTTCAAATTTATTTCTGCCAAAAAAATAATCGCTGTAGGTGTAATCTTCATATCCATTTGCTCCGGTAAGATTTAATTGGTATCTGTCATTAGAAAATTGCTTCGTAATTGTTTTTGCGCCTCTGTAAAAAAACTTTCCTGCAAATAGTCGAACACTCAATCCGCCTTCTTTTGAATAATTAAAAAAATAATTCCCGGTGAATGCGGTACGTATAAAATCTTTTGACTGCTCTGATTTCAGTTCGGCTGAGTATGGATACAAGGCCCGCCAGTTATCAACTACCATCCGTAGCTGGTTTAGTGTTCTGTTTTCATTAACAGTTCTAAAGCGGTTATAGATTATTGTATTTGGTGGTGTACCTGTCGTATCACGATAAAACCGTAATTCATCTTCACCAATTAAAAAAGTTTTCCATTGTATAAAGCGCAGCTTTGTTGCCCGGGCTTCTTTTTCTTTTAATGTAAACCGGATGCCTGGTACTATTTTAGTAAAAGAAAGAAATGCCTTATTGCCTTCACTATCTGTAAATTTATTTTGAGTAAATCTTGAT